>CANKAT010000100.1 GCA_947479815.1 Sphingobacteriaceae bacterium | reverse complement strand
TTTACAAGCAAGCTGATAAAAACAATAAAAAAGGTGCTCAGTTTTTGGGAATGCATCTTGAAGGACCCTATTTTGCACTGAGCCAGCGTGGGGCTCAAGATCCTAGGTTTATCCGAAATCCTGATCCAAAAGAATACATGGATATTCTTTCACGCTCTTCAGATATCAAACGATGGAGTGCTGCGCCCGAATTAAAAGGGGCAATTGAATTTGGTAACCATTTACGCTCAAAAGGTATACTTGTGGCAATGGCTCATACCGATGCAATTTATGAAGAAGCATTACTAGCCTTTGAGGCGGGATATACTCTAGCCACCCATTTCTATTCCGCTATGTCAGGGGTTTCACGCAGAGCATGTTTCAGATATGCCGGAGTGATTGAAACTGCCTATCTGCTTGATGAGATGGACGTAGAAATTATCGCAGATGGAGTACATCTTCCAGCACCATTATTAAAACTGATCTACAAAATTAAAGGCCCTGATCGTATTGCGCTAATTACCGATGCCATTCGTGCGGCTGGGATGCCTCCTGGAGATAGTATTATTGGCAGTAAACAAAATGGATTAAAAGTGATCATTGAAGACGGGGTAGCTAAACTTCCTGATCGTTCTTCTTTTGCTGGGAGTGTTGCTACTACCGATCGTTTGATAAGAACAATGATTAATATGGCTGATGTTCCATTGCTTGAAGCTGTTAAAATGGCTTCTCAGACACCTGCTAATATCTTAGGCTTAGGCGCATCTAAAGGTTCTTTAATTACTGGTAAAGATGCTGATATTGTTCTTTTTGATAAGGAAATCAATGTGAGTACAACCATTGTTCAAGGAAGAGTTATTTATAATAAAGAGAATTAATACAAGTATAGAAATTATAGATTACCACAAATGAGAGAGATTAATAAAGATAAATTAATTGCAAAAATATATAGTGGAAGACCTGAGCTAGGTGCTGCCGCTGCCGAAATACTGACTACAAAAATTTCTGAGTTATTAAAAACCAAAGAATATATCAATATCATTTTTGCTTCTGCTCCTTCACAAAATGAGTTTTTAGCAGAATTGCTTCATAAAAATATTGAATGGAACAGAATCAATGCCTTTCATATGGATGAATACATTGGTCTGCATCCAGATGCTTCACAGGGTTTTGGGAATTTCTTAAAGGATAGATTATTTAGTAAGGTTAATTGTCGTGAGGTTAATTATCTAAATGGAAATGCAACAGATCCGCAGGATGAATGCAAGCGTTATTCCGACCTGTTAATCAACTATCCAACCGATATTGTATGCCTTGGAATAGGAGAGAATACGCATCTTGCATTTAATGATCCGCATGTGGCTGATTTTAATGATCCATTGATTGTTAAGGTGGTTGATCTTGATCAAGATTGTCGCTCTCAGCAGGTAAATGATGGATGTTTTGCAACTATTGATGATGTACCTACACATGCGCTCACGATCACGATGCCAGCATTGTTTAAATCAACTTTTGCCTATGCTATTGTGCCTGGTAAATTTAAGGCTAATGCTATTTACCATACCCTTAATAGCGATATCAGCGAATTGTATCCTTCAACAATCCTACGGAAACATGATCATGCTGTGCTTTTTATAGATGAGGATAGCGCATCAAAATTATAAATAAACTAAATTCAGGAATTTCCTTTATCAGAATCAAATTTATCCAATTACGTAACTAAATAAAAATGAGTAAAAACACTTCAGTAACAGCAGGTTCTTTAAGTCAGAAAGACACCATTACCGGCATGATTATCATTGCATTTATGTTTTTTATGTTTGGATTTACTTCCTGGATAAATGCGATCCTAATTCCCTATTTTAAAATTTCTTTCGAACTTTCGCATGTTCAATCCTATTTGGTAACCTTTGCATTTTATATTTCATATTTTATCTTCTCAGTTCCGGCTTCTTTTTTGTTAAGAAAAATAGGATTTAAAAAAGGAATGATGATTGGTTTCTGGGTTATGTCATGTGGAGCATTTTTATTTGTGCCTGCAGCTATTACAATGACCTATGAGCTATTTCTGCTTGGTTTGTTTTCAATTGGCGCTGGACTTGCATTGCTTCAATCTGCAGCTAATCCATACATCACCATTTTAGGACCTAAAGAGCGTGCTGCTCAACGGTTCAGTATCATGGGTATTTGTAATAAGGGTGCTGGAATTTTGGCTCCACTCTTATTTGCTGCAGTTATTTTCAAAGCAACTGATAGTGCAATGCTAGATAATATCTCTGCTATGTCGCAGGCAGAGAAAGATGTTGTATTTCGTGAACTTATTCAACGAGTAATAATTCCGTATGCTTGCGTTGGAACCTTCCTTTTTCTAATTGGATTATTCATTCGGTTTTCACCTCTTCCTGAGATCGATACCGAACACGAAAGTGATGAACTGGCACAGGCTAACTCTTCAAAAACAAGTATTACACAGTTTCCGCATTTGATATTAGGCGCTTTTGCAATTTTCTTACATGTTGGAACTCAGGTTATTTCTATTGATACTGTAATTAGTTATGCAGGTACAATGAACCTTAATTTGATTGAAGCCAAGGTTTTTCCATCCTATACCCTTACCGCACAGATCTGCGCCTATTTTATCGGAATCTTTTTTATACCTAAATTTTTCAGTCAGTTAACAGCACTTCGGGTAAGTACAATTTTGGGTATTGTTTTAACATTTCTTATTATTTATGCCAAAGGCCAGGTTACATTCCTTGGACATACAACTGATATTTCAATATGGTTTGTAGTGATGCTAGGTTTGGCGAATTCACTAGTTTGGGCTGGTATCTGGCCGCTTGCATTAGATGGCTTAGGCAGATTTACCAAAATTGGTGCTTCATTAATGGTTATGGGATTAGTTGGTAATGCCATATTGCCAATGGTTTATGGATATTTAGTCGATATATTCAATGCCAGAGAGGCCTATTGGGTATTATTCCCTTGTTATATTTATCTAGTATTCTATGCTTTTAGAGGTTACAGATTAAGAAGTTGGACACGTTAATTGCTTTTGCAGTTTTTATTTTACCGATTATTTAGATAAAGATTAAATGAAAAACAGTACTTTTTTTCAGTTTGCGGCATTCTTTCTTGTTGCTCTGAGTGTAAATGCACAAACAGGAGCTAAAACCGGACTCACACTTGAACCTTCAACCTACACCGAAAATTTTGAAGACCGGGAACTTGGAGCATGGGCATCCTATCCTCATTGGCAGGATATTGCCTATAACCAGGAGTTCAGACCCAATGAAATGGTACCCGGTGATCCCAATATTTCGGTTGTTCAAAAAGTTACTGCCTATACCAATGTAGATGCCTATGCCGGAGCACAAAAGCTTTTAGACATGTATCTTGTTCCAGGTGCAAAATTGAATTTCAGATTTTACTTGAAGTCAAATACCCCATCAGAGTCTTATAAAGTACGATTTGCCGCAGGAGATTTAGGTAAAATTGAATATACCATTAATAATCCCGAAAGGAACAAATGGGTTAACGCAACTGTAAGTTTTGAAGATCTGCTAAAAGCAAATCCAAAAATTTCAGGAATGGATAAGGTTCGAATCTATGCCCTAGCATTTATAGCGAAATTTCCTATGGCAGATCCATCTATGCCTATTTATTTTGGCATCGATGATATCACATTCTCTGCAGCACGTGAAACTGCTTTCCGTTTTAACGCTCCAGAAATGCATAAGCTGCCTGAATATGCTCAGTACATACCAAAGAAACACTATTTGGAAGGCGATAGTTTTGTTTTGAATGGCTCTTGGCCTTTGGATGCACAAAAGGTAAGTGTGGAGATCCTTTCTTTTGCTGATCAAAAGAAGTCATTCTTTAAGGCTGATCTTGTTAAAAATGGTTCAGACTGGAGCTTGAAGCCATTGAAGATTAATTTTCCAGTTGGGCTTTATTTGGCTAGGTTAAAGGCAGTTAATGGCAGTTCAACTATCGCTACTACAGAATTCACTATTCATATAGCCCCGGCAAATATGGCTGGAAAACATCCTCGTTTACTATTTGATGCCGATAAAAAGAAATTACTTGATAGCAAGTTTAAGCAGCCTGAATTTGCAAAAGTGTATGATGATATTCTTAAAAATGCCAAGGAGCAGAGAATAAAGAATCCTGTAAAAACATTGATCTTTGACCTTGATCAATTCCCAAAAGAAGATTGGTTGCCTACATGGAATGCATGGGGTAACAAAATATACAATACCGGCGAAGCTTTAAGATTAAATGCAAGAGCCTATGCTTTTCATGGCGATCGTGAGGCAGGCACCTATGTAAAGGAGGTATTACTTCAACTTTCTACCTGGCCAAATTGGACACACCCTTGGCAAACCAATCGCGGTCGTTACAGCGAACATCGTACAGGTAGCTGGGCACATCGTGTGGCTGAAGCCTATGACCTTACCTATGATTTGATGAGTACCGAAGAAAGCAAGCAGATCCGCAAGGCTATCATGGCTAATATTGTAGATGGTGCGCATCGTTCTTATGTTTTTAATGATGATATAACTGCTGCTACATCAAACTGGCTTGCAATGATTTTGGGAGGCTCCCTCATGAATATGGCCGCGGTATATGCTGATGGGCCTGATACTGAAAATCTGGAACCTTATTTTACAGGTGCAATGATCAAGTATTATAAATTTATTAATCGAGTTGTTGACCAGAAAGACGGTGCATGGGGCGAAGGTTATGGATATAACAGCTATTCCTTCTCAAATATGGCTTACAGTTTACCATCAATAGATAATGTATTCAAGGTTGATTTAACTGCCCCACTTGTAGGTAGTTACAATGAATTTATCTGGGCTGGATTGATTAAAGACAAACTTTGGTTTGAATATGGCGATTCTGCAGGTCCAATGGGTCCTGCAACATTTTGGAGTTTCCTTATGGAAAAAAGAAGAGAACCAAGATTGAGTTGGTTTTATAATTTTATGAAGAAGGAGGAAAATTATGAAGATGTAATTTTCAATACCAAGGGAATCCCAGAGGATAGTCCATTTGATGAAAACCCAGTTAAAATATTCCGTGAAGTGGGTACCACCGTATTTAAAGGTGGATGGGAGAAAGATGATTTTTCATTTGTAATGCGCTCCGGAGCATTTTACAATCACCAGCATATTGATCAGGGAAGTTTCTGGCTTGCTGATAAAGGCGTGATCTTTATTGAAGAACGTCATTTAAAAAATTCTACCTATTATGATGATCCAATTTATCAGTCTAAATTAATCCAGCCAATTGGACATTCAACCATTTTAATTAATGATAATGAGCAGAGTCAGCGCACAGGTGATCATCTATATCATGCACCTGGCTTTAATGATCAAGCGTATATTGCCAACTTCCTAGATGGAAAGGATGCTGCTTTCTCAGCTGGTAATATAGGTGAATTGTATTTTGATAAAGTTAAAGATCTAAGTAGAAATGTTCTTTTTATTAAACCAAGAACAATCTTGATGCTTGATACAGCAGTTCCCTCTGATGAAGATGCAAAAGTTACATTATTGTATCAAACCGCTGAACTTGAAACTATCAAAGCAGGAAAGGATGTTTCTAATATCACCAAAAGTGGAGTAACACTTAATATTATGCACCTGTCTCCAAAAGCTGTTGAAACCAAAGCTGTTGAAACTCCACATTACTTGTTTACGCTTCAGCGTGTGGCCCACTTGAAGAAGGAAGGAATGCTTACTGTTTCAGCAAGCACAAAGAATAAACAGCCCCTGGTTATTGCTAACCTTTTAACTACTGATGGCAGTGATGGGGTTTCTGAAGTAATTACAGAAGAAGGTGAGGGATTTGTTAGTGGACTTACCTCTGGTAAAAAGTTTGCATTCAGTACTCATCCAGGTAAGATTTATAAGGTAGATGGAAAGGAAACCGATGCTGCGGCAATTACCTGGTCAAATGACAGGATTTTCTTAGCCCTTACTACAACATTCAAAAGCAACGATGGTTCAAAGGCAATAAGTTCAAGTGTTCCTGTGAGTTTGGAAATTTCTATAGATGGGATAAAATACGGTAGTAATGCTCCTGCTAATTTGATTATTTCATCTGCAGCAAAACCTAAAATAGTATTGTTAAATGGAAAGGCAATCAGTAATTTTACCTTTGACAATGTTAAGAAGCAAGTGTCAATTCAGATTCAGGCAGGAGAGGGATTGATTAAGGTTAATTAATAGAGTATTGAGTAGTGAGTATTGAGTAGTGAGATTGAATCCGGGTTCATTTGAAATTTAGTTTTCAGACTTACGAATTTACCTGGGCATCATGCAAGATAAATTCGTCAGTCACTTGCTACACTAACCAACTAACTACTAACCAACTAACCACTAACCAACTAACCACTAACCAACTAATACAAATGGAAGAATTCTCATTAAATAATAAAGTAATCATAGTAACCGGGGGCACGGGCATTCTGGGTAATTCATTTATCAATGGAATTGTCAAATCTGGTGGTGCAGTGGGTGTTTTGGGAAGAAATAAAGATGTTGCCAACGAACGTGCAGATGCAATAAACAAGAATGGTGGTCGTGCAATTGCTCTTATTGCAGATGCAATGAATGAAGCTCAGCTAATTGATGCAAAGAACAAAGTTCTGGATACTTTTGGAAGAATTGATGGTTTAGTGAATGGTGCAGGGGGTAATCAGCCTGAAGGAGTTTTAATGCCAGACCAGGATCTATTTAAAATGAACCTGGAGGGAATGAAGAAAGTTATGGATTTGAATACATGGGGCACTTTGATTCCATCCCAAATATTTGGTGAAGCTATTGTTCAAACCGCAGAAAGAGGAAGTATCGTAAATATCTCATCCATGAATTCAAAACGCGCTATTACACGTGTTTTGGGTTATAATATGGGGAAGGCAGCGGTTGATTGTTATAATCAATGGTTTGCAGTTGAGCTTGCCAACAGATACGGCGACCGTATTCGAATGAATGCACTAGCACCGGGTTTTTTCTTGACAGAACAGAACAGAAATTTATTGACTAAGCCTGATGGAACATTTACAGAACGTGGTGAAAAGGTAATCAGAAACACCCCATTCAAGCGATTCGGCCATCCGGATGAATTACAAGGTGCCTTGGTATGGTTATTAAGTGACGCCTCTAAGTTTGTAACCGGTTCAATGATTTGTGTAGATGGTGGATTTTCAATATTTGCTGGAGTTTAATGAATAAAACTAATAATATAACTGGCGCCTATGGAATGCAGCAAACCATGCGCTGGTATGGCCCGAATGATCCAGTAAGCCTATCTGATATACTTCAGGCTGGTTGTTCAGGAATAGTTACAGCATTGCATCATATTCCAAATGGTCAAGTATGGCCGGTTCTGGAAATAGAAAAGAGAAGATTAGAAGTTGCAGATGCAGGAATGATTTGGAGTGTGGTAGAAAGCGTTCCGGTTCATGAAAATATTAAAACTCAACAAGGAGACTTTCAAAAGTATATTGAAAACTACAAGCAAAGCATCAGGAATTTAGCCTCTTGTGGTATAAACATCATCACGTATAATTTTATGCCAGTTCTAGACTGGACCCGTACAGATCTAGCCTTTACCGTTGAAGACGGATCAAAGGCACTTCGATTTGAAAAGGCAGCCTTCATGGCCTTCGATTTATATATATTAAAGCGTCCGGGGGCAGAAAAGGATTATTCACTTGAAGAGATTACTCGTGCAAAAAATCGTTTCAGTGAACTGTCTGATGAGGAAAAACAATTACTGACTCGTAATGTTATTGCAGGATTGCCCGGAAGTGAAGAGAGTTTTACCATTGCTCAATTTCAACAAGCTTTGGATACGTATCGTGGTGTTGATGCAGCTCAGCTAAGAAAAAACCTCATTTTCTTCCTAAAAGAAATCATACCTGTGGCAGATGAATGTGGTGTTAAGATGGTTATCCATCCCGATGATCCACCTTATGCTATTCTGGGGCTTCCTAGAGTGGTAAGCACAGCGGCAGATTTTTCTGCACTAATAGAAGCAGTACCCTCACTTTCAAATGGGCTTTGTTTTTGCACCGGATCTTTTGGTGTTCGTCCTGACAATGATCTTCCTGCCATGGTTGAGCAATTTGCTGACCGGATCAATTTTATACATCTTAGAAGTACACGCAGGAATGAATCTGGTGATTTTTACGAAGACAATCATCTCGATGGTGATGTGGATATGTATGCAGTTGTTAAGCAGCTGGTTAAGATCTCACAATTCAGAAATATCTCAATCCCCATGCGACCCGACCACGGGCACCAGATGCTTGATGATTTGAAGAAGAAAACCAATCCAGGATATTCGGCGATAGGCCGCCTTCGCGGATTGGCAGAGTTGCGGGGGCTGGAATATGGGATTGTTAATAGTTTGAAAAATTAGTTCTTATACAGTTATCATTTCAAATTTGAATAATTGGTCCTTGCCTCAAAATCAAGGGCTTTTTTTATTT
>CANKAT010000099.1 GCA_947479815.1 Sphingobacteriaceae bacterium | reverse complement strand
TTCCTTTCTCATGTTCCTTGTTGTAGTTCTATTTAATATTGTGAATAATGCAGCTGTTGTAAGTGCAATTTTCACGGTAGCATCATATACCTACGGGCCATTACTCGGCCTTTATGGATTTGGTCTGTTTTTAAAGAGCAGAGGTGTTAGAGATAAACTGGTACCCATTATCTGTATCTTATCTCCGGCAATTTGCTTTTTTCTCAATGCAAATTCAAAAACATTAATGGGTGGATATGTATTTGATAATGAGCTAATCGTTGTCAATGGATTGATAACATTCATTGGCTTATTACTAATCAGCAAACCACAAAGCACCAACACCCAATTTTAATTCATTAAATGACACAATGAGTATAGACGATAAGCTAAGAAATGCATTTGAGAATAAGAATTGGCAGGAAATAAAGGTTACTGACTCTTGGCAAATATTTAAAATCATGTCTGAGTTTGTGGATGGTTTTGAAAAGCTTGCTAAAATAGGGCCATGTGTTTCCATTTTCGGATCTGCAAGAACAGCACAAGAAAATAAATACTATAAAATAGCCGAAGATTGTGCTCGCATTCTGACTGAACGTGGTTATGGTGTGATTTCAGGAGGTGGTCCTGGTATTATGGAGGCAGCTAATAAAGGAGCTTTTGAGGCAGGTGGAAAATCTGTAGGTTTAAATATCGACCTTCCTTTTGAACAATTTCATAATAAATATATTGATCGTGACAAAATTCTGGAATTTGATTACTTCTTTGTTAGAAAAGTAATGTTCATGAAATATTCACAAGGGTTTATTGTATTGCCAGGTGGATTTGGAACAATGGATGAGCTTTTTGAAGCCTTGACCTTAATTCAAACCGGAAAGGTAGCACGATTCCCAATTGTACTTGTGGGTAAAAACTACTGGTCAGGTTTGATGGACTGGGTAAAGAACACCATGCTAAACGAAGAGCATAATATTAAAGAGGATGATCTTAATTTGTATCGACTAGTTGATACAGCAGAGGAAGCCACAGAACATATCTTCAGATTCTATGATAAATATGTTTTGAAACCGAATTTTTGATGCCATTCAAGAAATAGTAGTAGCAAATCTAATAAGAGGGAACTCTGAAAAGTAAAAAGGCTACAAATAAAAAAATCGGACATAGGTCCGATTCTTTATTAATCCTATAAATTTTAGATTATCCCAGGTAAGATTTCAAGATCTTACTTCTAGAAGTATGGCGTAAACGCTGTAAGGCTTTGTCTTTAATTTGACGAACACGCTCACGAGTCAGGTTGAATTTTTCACCGATTTCTTCAAGAGATAGCGGATGATTAGTACTTAACCCGAAGAATAAAACTATTATTTCACGTTCTCTTTCAGTTAGGGTTGACAATGAACGTTTAATCTCTTCAGATAAGGATTCATTGATCAAATTACTGTCTGTATTGGGATCACTGTTCTCAAGAACATCTAGCAATGTATTTTCTTCTCCCTGTACAAAAGGTGCATCCATTGAAACATGGCGCCCGGAGTTACTTAATGTGTCAGAAATTTTTTCAACAGTCGTTTCAAGATTCTCAGCTAATTCTTCAGGAGATGGCTCACGCTCAAACTCTTGCTCAAGTCTTGAAAAAGCTTTACTTATTTTACTCAGTGAACCTACTTGATTCAAGGGCAAACGAACAATTCTAGATTGCTCTGCAATAGCCTGTAAAATTGACTGACGAATCCACCAAACAGCATACGAAATAAACTTGAACCCTTTGGTTTCATCAAAACGTTTTGCAGCTTTGATCAGTCCTAAATTTCCTTCATTTATCAAATCACCCAAGGTAAGGCCTTGATTCTGATATTGCTTTGCCACTGAAACCACAAAACGCAGATTGGTTTTTGTTAAACGCTCCAGAGCTGCCTGATCGCCCTCTCTAATCTTTTGGGCAAGAATTACTTCTTCTTCGGCTGTAATTAGATCTACCTTACCAATTTCGTGCAAATACTTGTCTAATGACTGAGATTCACGATTGGTAATCGATTGGGTTATTTTGAGTTGTCTCATTTATGAATAAATACGCTGTATTAAAGTGTGCAAATTTAAAAAAAATCTGCAAGCTAAGCGATTTTTTTTACCGAAAAATAACTGATTTTTAAGAATTTACCAATTATTATTGGCATTTCTTACTCCGCAAAAATCATTCCACATATCCTATTTTAGGGATATTAAAAAATATTTATTATATCCAATTTTATATTGATACGTCTATGTCAGGTTTCTGTCTCTAAACCAGACATCATCCGGTAGCGGATTATAATTCTCCATTAATGCAACAAGGCTTCCTGGATTATCATGGGATAAAACTAATTCACGGTTAATTGGCTTCAGGAATTTCTGATCAACCATCCGATCCATCTGCAAAAGCAATGGATCGTAAAAGCCTCCAACGTTTAATAAACCGATAGGATTATTATGAAGGCCTAACTGCAACCAAGTAAGTACTTCGAAAAACTCTTCCATGGTTCCAAATCCTCCAGGCAAGGTTATTATGCCATCCGAAATGTCGGCCATTTTCTGTTTTCGCTGATGCATATTTTCGGTAATAATCAGCTCAGTAAGCCCAGTATGACCCACCTCCTTATCCATCAAAAACTGTGGAATTACACCAATAGCTCTTCCACCCCGAACTAACATGGCATCTGCAATAAGGCCCATTACACCAACCCTGCCTCCGCCAAATACTAAGGTGATATCTTTTTCTACAAAAACATCAGCCAAATCCCCTATTGCCTTAAGTAACATAGGATCCCCATTAAAATTTGCCCCACAGAAAACAGAAATTGATTTCATAGATTAGTGGTTAGTGGTTAGTGGTTAGAAGTTAGTAGTTAGTAATTAGTAGTTAGTAATTAGTAGTTAGTAATTAGTAGTTAGTAGTTAGTAGTTAGTACAGATTTGTATTAATAATTCAACTTTTAGCTTATAACTTATAACTTTCACCTTTTAGCTTTCGCCTTCCAGCTTTCAACTTTTAGCTTATAACTTATTACTTATAACTTATTACTTACAACTTATAACTTACAACTTATAACTTATTACTTATAACTTATTACTTACAACTTAAAACTTAAAACTTACCTACTATAATTAGGCGCTTCTTTAGTAATTGTAATATCATGAGGATGGCTTTCGCGCATTCCAGCAGCAGTAATTTTAACAAACCTTGCGTTTTGAAGATCATCGATTGTTGCCGCACCACAATATCCCATACTTGCTCTTAATCCGCCAATAAGCTGATACATTACCTCTGCAAGAGATCCTTTGAAAGGTACACGACCAACAATACCTTCGGGAACCAATTTTTTAATATCATCTTCTACATCCTGAAAATAACGATCTTTTGAACCTTGTTCCATGGCTTCAATAGAACCCATTCCACGGTATGATTTAAACTTCCTGCTCTCGTAAATAATGGTTTCGCCAGGCGATTCTTCAACTCCGGCAAATAAAGACCCAGCCATGATCGTACTGGCACCTGCAGCAATTGCTTTTGCAATATCACCAGTTTGCTTGATACCTCCATCGGCAATCACTGGCACTCCCCTGCCTTTAAGTGCTTTTGCACACTCATATACCGCATACAATTGCGGAACACCAACACCTGCAATAATTCTGGTTGTACAAATAGAACCAGGTCCAATTCCAACCTTAACAGCATCAGCACCCGCATCAGCCAGTGCAATAGCAGCCTCGCCGGTTGCAATATTCCCAACAACCACCTGAAGATCAGGATATTTTGCTTTTACATCTTTTAATTTTTGAATAACCCCTCTAGAATGTCCATGTGCAGTGTCAATAGTGATCACATCCACTCCGGCTTTAACCAAAGCATCCACTCGCTCAATGGTATCTGGGGTAACCCCAACTGCTGCGCCAACACGCAATCGTCCATGCTCATCTTTACAAGCATTTGGAAAATTTTTGAATTTTTGAATATCCTTAAATGTTATCAGTCCGGTTAAATAACCATCCTTATCTACCACTGGAAGTTTTTCAATTTTATAATCTTGTAGAATTTCTTCTGCTTGTTTTAAGTTTGTGCCCTCTGGTGCCGTGATCAAATTTTCACTGGTCATCACATCCTTTACCGGGCGTTTCATGTCTTTTTGAAAACGAAGATCACGGTTAGTAATAATCCCTACCAATTTTCGGTCTGATGAGATAACCGGAATTCCACCGATCTTATAATCTTTCATAATCAGAAAGGCATCTGAAACCAAGGCATTTACATCAAGGGTTACCGGATCCTGAATAATTCCACTTTCTGAACGCTTTACCTTACGAACCTCTTCTGCCTGCTGGGCAATACTCATATTTTTATGAAGCATGCCTATTCCACCGGCCTGAGCAATTGCAATTGCAAGACCCGATTCTGTAACCGTATCCATAGCTGCCGAAACAATAGGAACATTCAGTTTTATTTTACGAGTAAAATAAGTACTGGTATCAACATCGCGCGGTAAAACTTCGGAATAAGCTGGGATTAATAGTACGTCGTCGTAGGTTAGGCCTTCTGCAACGAATTTTTCTGGATCTAAATGCATAGCAAATAATTGAGGGGTTATTACTTGCAGGGCAAATATAGAAATAAATACTGAAAATGCGAATTTGGATTTGAATCAGAAAGTACCACATCTGATTCGAAACTTTTAAAACGGGCTTAGGAATCAGTTATCCTATCATCATTTCTTTCCAACAATCACTTTTTCAAACGAATCAAAATTTAAATAGTTATTTGCAAGTGCTTGTAATTCTTCAGGGCCAATATTTCTTACTGTATTGATATAATTTTTATAATAATCATAGTCGAGGCCTGAGAAATAAACATTTTTAAATTTATCTGCATGAGACAGTGCATTTTCTAAACTTCCTAACATTGAACCCAGCATATAATTCCTAACCAAAGCCAATTCACCTTCAGTTACAGGCTGCTCTTTTAATAATGTGATTTCTTTTTCTATCTCAGTTAGTGTAGCCGAACATACCTCTGCGCCCACCTCTGATGCAATAAAAAAGTATCCAGTATTTTTCATTGAAACCAATGCAGAACCAATACCATAAGTAAATCCCTTGTCTTCACGGATATTGGCCATTAATCTGGAACCAAAATATCCTCCAAAAATTGTATTTAAAACCTGCAATCCTGGAAAATCAGCATGTTTCCGGTTAATCGATACTTGTCCAATTCGGATGGCAGATTGCAAGGCATCCGCCCTTTCTAGAAAATGCTCTTGACCAGAACCCATGGCAAATTTGAACTCATTTTCCTTTACATCAATTGAATTATCCCAATTGCTTCCAAAGTACTTGTCTATAAGTGTAATCGTATCTTCATTTACCTTCCCTGAGATAATAACTGTGCAATTCTTAGGCTGGTATGCCAACTTAAAATAGGCACTTAACTGATCTCTACTCAACTGATCATAATCGTTAGCTGCAATATCATAGCCGTACAGCGTATCGCCAAACAAAACATGGCTAAATGTTTTACGGCTCAAGAATTCGTTTTTTTCTAAACTTACACTCAGCTTTTGCTTTTGATTGCGTATCAGGGTATCGAGTTCAACTTGCGGAAAGATCGAATCTGAAATAATAGCCTTTACAATGGGTAATGTATTTGCCAAATGCTTGTTTAACGTAAATAAGGTTACCGTTGAATGATCATTTGAATATTCAGTTTGAAGAAATGCTCCGTAATAATCAATTTTATCAGCAATTTGGGTAGAACTAAGCTCTGAAGTACCATCATTCAACATGGTATTCGTGGCGAATGTTTGTAGTGGTTTAGCAGAATCGTAATCAGTATTGGAGAAGAAAAATTCTATGCGAACAAGATCTTGCTCCCCACCATCAATACTGAATAGTTTTAATCCATTAGCCAGTACCAGAGGTTTAGCCCTGATCAGCTCTATGTTCTCAACTTCACCATAAACCGGCGCAAGTGCTCTGTCAATCATATTAATTAGCTAAATAGTATAAAGTAGATGAATTTTCTTTCCTGAATATTTGTTTTGCCTGCGAACGAATTTCTTCAGAATTTACATCCAAGTACTTTTGCGTTTCTAAATTCAATTCATTTGCATCTCCAAGCAGTTCGAAATAGGCAAGGTTCATTGCTTTGTCAAGCAGGCTCATTTCAGAAAAGACCATGGTCGATTCCATTTTGTTTTTAACCTTAGTCAGCTCTGCATCTGGAACTAATTCGGTACTGATCCGATCCAACTCCTCCCATATTGCCGCTTCTGCAACATCCATAGATATTCCTGGCAGGGGCTTTCCTTCAACAACAAACAATCCAGCATCCAAACTACCGGTGAGATAAGCATTGATATCACTAAATAACTTCTTGTCTTTTAATAAATTACGAAACAATCTGGATGAATTACCTCTTGAAAGAATATCTGAAATCAGATCAACCGCGTAATAACCTTGCTCGGTACGCGCAGGCATATGAAACACCTTATATAATGCATCTAAAGGCACATTCGCTTGAACAGTCTCTTTTCTTTCGTCGGCCTGAACGTCTTCTTTAGGCAATAATCGGGGTAGTTTCTGGCCTGCAGGAATAGTGCCAAACCATTTTTCAGAAAGCCTTTTTACTTCTTCAAGTTTCACATCACCACCCACTACCATAATGGCATTTGAAGGGTTATAATGACGATTAAAAAAGGCTTTTACATCATCAATAGCTGCATTTTCTATGTGATCAAGCGACTTACCAATGGTTGCCCATTGATATGGATGTTGCTTATAAGCCATTGGCCTTAATTTAAGCCATACATCACCATAAGGTTGATTTAGATACCGTTGCTTAAACTCTTCGCAAACCACATTTCGTTGTACCTCCAAGCTTTTTTCAGAAAAAGCAAGGCTCAGCATTCTGTCGCTTTCTAGCCAAAAGGCAGTTTCAAGGTTTACAGAAGGAAGCGTAATGTAATAATTGGTAATATCATTGCTTGTGAAGGCATTATTCTCGCCACCTACTCGTTGTAAAGGTTCATCATAGGATGGAATATTAATAGAGCCCCCAAACATAAGATGTTCAAATAAATGGGCAAAGCCGGTTTGATCAGGATGTTCATCTCTTGCACCTACATCATACAGAATATTTACAACCGCCATTGGAGTTGTGGGGTCTTCATGTACCAGTACTTTAAGACCATTTGCAAGCGTAAAGCGTTCGAAAGAAACCATAGATTAGATAAAAATTAGAAAAACAAATTTACAAAATTTATCGAGCAGAATGAACGCCTTGTCATCTTATTAAAGAGCAGAAATGTCAGTAAAATGCAAGAAGAAAGCATAAAATAATATATTGATGGTCATATTGGCCAATTTACTAATTGAGTAGTACCTTCCTTAACAATTTCTCTGTTATATTTGACAATGAATACTTCTGAACTGCTATTACGGGCGGCAAATTTTGAATTTCTTTCTGCTGAAGAAGGTTTATTCCTTTTCAAAAATGCGTCAACTGCTGACTTGATGTATACTGCCAATGAGCTCCGTAAAAAGCAGGTTCCACATAATAAAGTAACCTGGATCATTGACCGCAATGTAAATACAACCAATGTGTGTATTGCCAATTGTAAATTCTGCAATTTTTTTAGAAGACCAGGTCATGATGAAAGCTATATCACTGATATTGAAACTTATAAGATCAAAATCGAAGAAACCTTCCGTTTCGGGGGCGATCAGCTTTTATTGCAGGGCGGGCATCATCCTGACCTGGGTTTGCAATTCTATGTCGATCTTTTCAAACAACTCAAGCAATTATATCCTACCCTTAAATTACACTCTTTAGGCCCGCCTGAAATTGCCCACATCGCTAAACTCGAAGGCATTAGCCATACCGAGGTATTAAAGGCTTTAATGGCCGCAGGGCTTGATTCATTGCCGGGAGCTGGGGCAGAAATATTGAATGATAGAGTTCGGAGATTGATTTCAAAAGGCAAATGTGGTGGACAAGAATGGCTGGATGTGATGCGTGCTGCGCATCAATTAGAATTAACTACCTCAGCAACTATGATGTTTGGGCATGTAGAAACACTTGAAGAACGTTTTGAGCATTTAGTTTGGCTACGTGAAGTGCAGGCCGAAAAACCAGCCAATGCTAAAGGTTTTATCGCCTTTATTCCATGGCCTTTTCAGGATGATGGTACGCTGCTTAAGAAAGTAAGGGGCATCACCAATCAGGTAACTTCTGACGAATATATCCGAATGATTGCATTGAGCCGAATCATGTTACCCAATGTGAAAAATATTCAGGCCTCTTGGTTGACGGTTGGAAAGCAGGTTGCCCAAATCTGTTTGCATGCCGGCGCCAATGATTTTGGCTCGATCATGATCGAAGAAAATGTAGTTTCTGCCGCAGGTGCCCCACACCGCTTTACCTCGCAAGGCATCCAAGATTCGATACGCGAAGCAGGGTTTGAACCTCAGCTCAGAACACAGCAATATGAGTTCAGAGATTTGCCTGAAATGACTGAACAGCAGGTGATTGGGTACTGATACTCAAAAAAACA
>CANKAT010000098.1 GCA_947479815.1 Sphingobacteriaceae bacterium | reverse complement strand
TTTTGATATGCATCATTGAAATCGATCCTCATTTGATTGAAACGTTCAGCTGCTGATTTTATAAAATTATCGTTTAAAATCTTAAATACTCCATCTACCCCCTCGGGTACATCAAGCTCTGATATTTTATAGATCTGTTCAAAAACTCCCTTTTCAAGTTTAATGATATACTTCTGATTCATTGAAAATATACTAATCTTACAATCTGGATGTGGCAGCTCTGCAATGACTCTCATTTGTTGTTTTTGTTTTAACTATATTTCTTTAGTACTGATAATGGATCAACACCGTTTAAGGTACCTAATCCTGATATTATTTTGAATCTGGCAAAAAGCTCTTCACTATACCAGTCTTCCTTTTTAGTTTTTTTGATCACTTCAGAATGTTCTTTAGAACCATAAGCAAAGGCTTTCATATTTTCCATATTATCCCAAATAGAAATGGTTGCCTGTCTAAAAAAAGGAGCTTCACCAATTCCTACAGAAGTTAAGTATCCTTTTGCCTTAGTCATAATTTGTGCAACTGGATCAACATGGGTCCAAAATCTTTTTAATTTACTGAATCTTATTGTTGCTCTTGTTAATACTGCTACAGCACCCATATGATCTTTGTCATAATCAATCATTTTAAAAGGTTCTTTGCCATCCCATTTGCCGTGGCTTGCTAATGGAGTGCAGAGTAATGTCCATTTTTCTGTTGTAAATGTTTTCCACCACCAGGAAATGAAAGAACTGTTGTTAAAATCATGAAAATCATCTTCCGAATCCCAGACACCCATCAATGACCACTGTTGCCAGTCAGGTTGCAGGTCAAATGTTCCATTTCTACCGCATCCCATTAGTTTCCAGAACCTGCATTTGCTACTAAATAAAAGAGGTAAGCGATGTATTGCCATAGCTATAAAAGCTAATGGGATCAACAAACGCCGGTAGCGGATAAAGCTAAATGATACGATCATGTTAGACCAAATGATTTCATATTTAAGCCATAAAGGTAATTCATCCAAATGTTTTTTTTAGGTCATATATTTTGATCAAAATCAGTTTGAATTTTTATGTTTATCTTTTCAATTGATGAAAGATATGAATCAAAAAGCCAGTTTGATTTGATTGAAAGTTCACTGCTATATTTAATTTGGTACTTCATGTTTTAAGGCGAATGCTTAAATAAGCCAAGTTATATTGGATATGTTTTATTTATTTAGGAGTATTATTAATTCAATGCTAATTTTGCACTATGGCAGAAGATCTGAATATTGTACTAGGGGCTAAGAATGATCAATACAGGTCTTTGATTCCTCAAATTTCCGCGTTGCTTTCTGGTGAAACAGATGAGATAGCAAATATGGCTAATGTATGCGCAGCATTAAAAGAACAGTTTGATTTCTTTTGGGTAGGTTTTTATATGGTTAAAGATAATGAACTGGTGTTAGGTCCATTTCAGGGGCCAGTAGCTTGTTCTAGGATTCAAAAAGGAAAAGGAGTTTGTGGCTCATCCTGGATTCAGGAAAAAATACTTATTGTTCCAGATGTTGATGCATTTCCCGGACATATTGCCTGCAGTTCTGCATCGAAATCGGAGATTGTAATACCAATTATCAGGAACGGTCTGGTTATTGGTGTTCTTGATGTTGATAGTGATGAATTGAATAGTTTTGATCAATCAGATGCTGTTAATTTATCGACTATTATTGAACTAATCACATTTAAACCTTGATTTAAAAATTCTTTACAATTCTATCGATGTGATTGTAATAAGTCTAATATGTAATCATTTAAATAAATTATTTTAATGTTAACTATGAAAACAAAATTTTTAGCTATTCTAAATCTATTAGCCTTTTCTTTTCACTTGATTCTGTCTTATTTGATTCAAATGAACTATTTTTCGGTTATGGATGTGGGTCAGGTTTCTGCCCGATATGATACCGTATTTGCTCCTGCAGGTATCACTTTTGCAATTTGGGGAGTTATTTATTTAGCATTATTTACTTTTTGTTTTTTTCATTTGTACGCGGCATTCACTAAGTCAGCAATTCAACCTGCCAATCTGAATACTCGAAATATTGGTTGGTATTTGATAGTAAATAACCTCGCAACTGGTTTATGGTTAGTAGCATGGGTAAATGAATACCTTTTTGCATCTGTAATTTTGATTCTAATCCAGTTGGTAACTCTTATTATCATTAGTATTAAGGCTGATATATCGAATCCAGATCAACCAGTTTCAACAAAATTTTTTACTCATTTTCCTTTAAGTATTTATTTTGCTTGGATATGTATTGCTACTATTGCCAATATCAGTGCTTATCTTAAATCGATAAATTGGTCTGGCGCAGGTATCTCTGAAAGTTATTGGGTGATAATTATGATTGGGACTGCTACTTTGATTTCATGCTATATTATCGTGGTTAGGCGAAATATTCCCTTTGGACTGGTAGTACTTTGGGCTCTATATGGCATAGTGCTAAAACGCCAGCAGGTTAATCCAATTGATTTTCAAATTGTTATCACTGCTGCATATGCTGCGTTTGTACTCATAGTGCTTGCTTTGATTATCCGAATAGCCAGTGGATACAGTAATCATAAAAAGCTCACTCGCCATTAATTTTCCGGTGTTTTATATTGCTTTTGATCCAGTTTATATTCATCCTTTACCTGAAAGGCATCGGTTTCCGATGATTAAATATGAACTCATTCCTGAACAACTTATGCATGAGGGGCTTATCTCTGAAAATAATCTCGTTTCACCTGCTAAGATTCAAGAAGAAATCATATTATTAAGCCATGAGAAAGACTATTGGGAACGATTAAAGAATCTTCAATTAAGTGAGGCAGAAATTAGGCGATCAGGTTTTCCATTGTCTGCGGGTTTGGTAGAGCGCGAGTTAAGAATTGCGCAGGGGACCATAAATTGCTGTTTATATGCACTAGAACACCAGATTGCCTTCAATGTTGCTGGAGGAACTCACCATGCAGGGTCAAACTGGGCTGAGGGTTTTTGTTTGTTAAATGATCAGGCTATAGCCGCTAACTATCTGCTTTCAAAGGGTTTATCAAGAAGGATATTAATTATTGATTTGGATGTTCATCAGGGTAATGGAACTGCAGAAATATTTAGAAAGGAAGAAAGGGTTTTTACTTTCTCTATGCATGCTGAAAAGAATTTTCCATTTCGAAAGGAACATTCTAATTTGGATATTGGACTTCCTGATGGCGCCTCTGATAACGAATATCTTACTATTTTATCAGATCAACTAAATGTTCTCTTCGCTAAACATGAACCTGATTTTGTTTTTTATTTAGCAGGGGTGGATATACTATCTACAGATAAGCTTGGGAAGCTGAATATTTCTACAAAAGCTTGCAAAGAAAGAGATGAAATGGTGCTTGGTTTCTGTAAGAAACTAAAGATTCCTGTTCAAGTTAGTATGGGTGGAGGTTACTCACCCAAAGTGTCGGATATCGTTGATGCTCACTGTAATACCTTTCGAATAGCACATGATCTATATTTTTAAATTGGATATTTACTTTTGTATTTTACGTAAAATGCTGATTTTCAATAAATTTAGTGTAAATTTGCAAAATGGAAAAGCAACATTTTACGCGTTACAGATTTATTGATACACGGACTGGTGATTTGATCAGATACATGAACATCAATGACCGTCTGGATGATCATACCGACAGATTAAAAAAAATGCAGTCACAGATCTATAATGAGATCAAAATTCCAGTTTCTGCTATACTTTACGAGCTAGCTGAACCAGCCTCTTAGAAAAGAAATGGAATCTGGTAAAGAGTAATCCTGCAGATACTAGTAATCCAAGGGTTAATCCATACCAGATACCATTTGCTCCCCATCCTAAATAAATTCCTAAAAAGTACCCCATTGGTATTCCAATTATCCAATAGGCAACAAATGTGATTAAGGTTGGAATATTCACATCACCTAAACCTCTCAGTATTCCTAATCCCACAACCTGGGTTCCATCAAATAACTGAAAAAACCCTGCAATTATAAGTAATTGAGCAGCAATTGATATTACGGCTTTATCTGAAGTATATATCCAGGGTAAATATTGATTAAATCCCGCAAATATCAGTGCTGTTATTGACATAAATACCAAGATTATATGGTAGCTTGAAATAGCTGAAAGTCTTAAGTTTAGAAAATCTTCCTTACCGAAATTATTTCCTGTTTTTATGGTTGCAGCTGCTGAAACTCCACTAGCCATCATATAGGTCATAGATGCCAGATTTATAGCTACCTGATGTGCTGCCTGCTCTATAGCACCTATTGTTCCAATCAGAATAGCTGCACCACTGAAAGCACTAACTTCAAAGGTATATTGCATGGCTACTGGTGTTCCGATCTTTAGAATTTTAAATGAACGTACTTTACTGATAGACCGGAGAGCGAATGATTTCAAGTAGACTCTAAAGTGATTAGATCTGATTACATAAATAGCCATTACAACTGCCATTATTGATCTGTCTATAAGTGTACTCCAGCCAACACCGTTAATCCCCATGGGTTCAATTCCAAATAAACCTTTAACAAATATGATCCCAAGACAAATATTAAGTGCATTACCCCATAATGAAATCATCATGGCTTGCTTAGTGAATCCTAATCCTTCGGCAAACTGTTTAAATGTCATGAAGACCATTAATGGAACTATTGAAAATCCAAGTAAACCTAAATAGGGTTTAGCCTGCTCAACAACCTCCTGGGTTTGTCCCATTTTGTCTATGACCAGCAGAGAACCGTAATAAATCAATAAAAACAAGACTATACCAGTTAATGCATTGATCAGTAAACTATTCGCCAATAACCTCCCACATTCCTTGAAATTTTTTCGACCACTTTCCTGAGCAATTAGCGGAGTTAAACCATATGAAAGTCCTATTCCAATGACCAGAATTACAATAAATATGCTATTTACCAATGAAACAGCAGCCAATGGTATAGTGCCTGCAAAATGCCCTACAATAACACTGTCTGCTGTATGCACAAGAGTATGACCTAGTTGTGAAATAACAACAGGTATAGCCAAGGTGAGATTGGTTTGGTAATGGGGCTTATATTTATTGTAAATACGCTTCACGCTAATTTGAGTAGAATATATTCTGCAAAGGATGTAAATAAATTAGATATAAATCAGGAAGCGGTATAATATTCTTCCTTTTCAGTAGTATGCAACTTAATTACACCGGATAGTACCAGATTAATCAGAATACGGTAGGTAGTTCGTCTGGATAGGTTTAACATGAGGCTGTATTCCTTGGAGGTAATACGTTCATTTTTGTCTAGGTATTCTAACAATGCTTTTTCTTTTGATGAATATTCTAAAAAAATACCATGTTCATTGTTTTCCTTTTTTAGGACATCAACAACGATCTTACTTGCAAGAACGCTTTTATCATTGATACGGATATAGACCCACCATTTTTTATCTTCACCCAATGCATAATGAGGTTTTATTTCACTTTTCTTGATTTCTACAACTAGAACAACTTTATCATCAATATAAATTTCTTCAAAAACTGGTTCTAGTGCCGGTTTACAAAAAAAATGAGCTGCACGGGTGATCATGTATTTCTCTTCTTCTTCTGATTTAAGTCCGCTTATTGTTCCATCATCAGAAATACCGACCAATAAACGTCCTCCCTTATTATTAGCAAAAGAAACCATGGTTTTGGCTATTTTTTCACAACTGGTTATCTTTTTTTTGAAATCCTGAGTAACACCTTCTCCCTCCAGAATTAACTTTCTGATATTCATTCTAATCAATCGTTAATATGCAATAGTATGTTCTTCATCTTTAAAAAGGTTTCGAACATATACTTCATTGATCACAGTAGCACAAATTTCACCTTTTGAGTTGTACATATTTATTGGATAGGCTTTTATAAATTTGCCAACCGTCCTTAATGCGGTCTCTGCTTCCAAAATTTCTTCCTCAGTTAGCGTTATACTAAATGCTAAACTTGTTCTTCCGGGTTTTAAATAATTGATACTGGCACTTTTAAGCCAAACACGACATTTGATATTTTTTCTTTGTAAGATTTGATCGAAAAGTATGGCATAGAATGGATCTGAACCACTAAAAATGGTGCCTCCGAAAATAGAATTGTTATAATTGATGTTTAGAAAGCTTTTGAAAATTTTTACATGCACACCAGAAAAATTCTTGTCAAATTTTTTAACCCAAATTCGTTGAAAAAACAAGGGTGGGTAAAATCGCATTGCCCACTTAAGTATATTCTCTGTTATAACCATTTCTGTAAATATCAGGAAAAGGCCTTGGATTTTAAAACTATCATTTATTTAGACAAGATGAATCAACTTTCTTTCCTTTATTCTTGTATTTCATTTTTTTTGTAGATTGGACACTTAAATAATTGATATGGATCAGATTGCCGCAAATAAAAAAAATGTAAAATTAATTATCCTCGTTGCTGCTTTAGGATATTTTGTAGATATATACGATTTAATCCTTTTTTCGGTCATTCGAATAAAAAGTCTGAAAGGCTTAGGTGTTCCCGATAGTGATTTGCTTGATGTTGGTACTATGTTAATTAATAGTCAGATGTTTGGAATGTTACTAGGTGGTATCTTATGGGGAGTTCTAGGTGATAAAAAAGGACGTATAAGCGTTCTTTTTGGCTCTATTTTACTCTATTCTATTGCAAATCTTGCGAATGGTTTTGTAACCTCTGTACCTGCTTATGCAGTTATCCGTTTTATTGCAGGAATAGGGCTGGCAGGAGAGCTAGGTGCAGGTATAACACTGGTTACTGAAACTATGAGTAAAGAAAATCGTGGTTATGGAACTATGATTGTTGCTGGCGTCGGATTAATGGGAGCAGTAGCAGCTGCAATAATTGGTCAAAATTATACTTGGGAAATATCCTATATAATAGGCGGCGTAATGGGATTACTTCTTTTAGGGATGCGTGTTGGACTGGTTGAATCAGGTATGTTCAAAAACCAGAAAAGTGATGGAGTAAGTCGTGGTAATATATTTATGTTGTTTTCGGACGGTAAAAAATTTAGAAAATATCTAAGCTGTATTTTAATTGGCATTCCATTGTGGTTTGTTGTTGGTGTATTAGTTACGTTTTCACCTGAATTTGGTAAGGAGTTACATTCAATTGATCCTCTTTCTGCAGGTACAGGCATTATGTACTGCTATATAGGTATTGCTATTGGTGATATTGTAGCAGGTTTTATGAGTCAGATGTGGCGTTCACGAAAAAAAGTTATGCTAATTTTCCTGCTTCTTACAGGAGTAAGTATTGTTGTGTTTCTTAATGCTAAAGGAATGTCATCTCAGCAATTTATATGGCTAACTTTATTCCTGGGATTCTCTTCAGGTTATTGGGCAACTTTTGTTACGATTGCTTCAGAGCAGTTTGGAACAAATTTGAGAGCAACCGTAACTACAACAGTTCCAAATTTTGTAAGAGGTTCTTTAGTGCTTGCAACTTTATCATTTACAACACTAAAGGGAAGCATTGGAATTATCAATAGTGCTTTAGTGGTGGGGTTTGTTTCACTGATTATTGCTCTTATTGCTCTTTATCAACTTAAAGAAACTTTTGGTAAAGATCTTGATTACCTTGAAATAAGTTAATCTTTATAATGGGAATGTTGAGAATTAATTCGTGTTATTGCCTAAAATACTCACTTTTGACCCATGATTACTAAGGAGCAAATAGCTGAACAATATCAGCAGATTCAGAATGAAATATGTGCTGGTTTGGAATTAGCAGATGGCAAAGGTAAATTTCAGGAAGAAATTTGGAATAGAGATGGTGGAGGAGGTGGTCGTACACGGATTATCCAGAATGGCAATGTGCTTGAAAAGGCAGGAGTGAATTTTTCGGCTGTTCATGGAAAACTACCTGATAGTATAAAAAAGGCATTTGGCGTAAGTGAAGATGATTTTTTCGCAACTGGAATTTCTATTGTAATTCATCCAAACAATCCCTGGATACCTATTATTCATATGAATATTAGGTATTTTGAAATGCTAGGTGAAACCGGAAATGAAATGCGTTGGTTTGGTGGCGGAATAGATCTTACCCCGCATTTTGTTATAGAAGATGATTCTCGATTCTTTCACCGTTCACTCAAACACACCTGCGATAAATTTCATTCAGATTTCTATTCTAAATTTAAGAATTGGGCAGATGATTATTTTTTTATTAAACATCGTCAGGAAACCAGAGGCATTGGTGGAATATTTTATGATCGGTTAAATCCGCAATCAACCGGTCTTGAATGGTCAGATATATTTGAATTTTCAAAAGCGGTTGGTAGAACTTTTTTGCCAGTTTATGTCGAATTGATTAGCAGAAATAAAGACAAATTAGTTAAGGAAGAGGAAAAAATTTGGCAATATCAGCGCAGGAGTCGTTATGCGGAATTCAATCTGGTATATGATGCAGGAACTAAATTCGGACTTGATACCAATGGAAGAATTGAATCTATTTTAATGAGTTTACCACCCCAAGCTAATTGGGTATATAATTTTAATGCAAAACCCGGCTCAGAAGAAGAAAAAACTCTTGGGCTTTTAAAAAAGGGTATTAACTGGATCTAAACTCAATTATATGAAAAGTATATTCAAATTACCGGCAATCTTATTTTGTATTATCATAATCTCATCTTGTTCCAAGAACCCAATTATCGGTACCTGGCAATATGATGGTGGTTTGTATAATGGAAGAGAACAAAAGGCATCAACTGATTTTCAAATGCAAAGATCA
>CANKAT010000097.1 GCA_947479815.1 Sphingobacteriaceae bacterium | reverse complement strand
GGCTGAGATTAATGATGAATTGCGATAAGGGAAATTAGCTCAGCTGGTTTAGAGCACTACCTCGACAAGGTAGGGGTCGCTGGTTCGAACCCAGTATTTCCCACCAAGTATTCTTTGATTCCTAGCGCACGCGTGTCGCGCGTGCTCTAATTGTTTTAACCGCACTACACTAGTTTTTCAAATAGAATTTTCAGCACTCAATTTCGCTTTAAATCGCTGAACATTCTCGCACTCAACGATATCTTCTCTTTACTCTCCGTTTACCTACACGACTATTCTTCACGCAATTATTTTTTTCAATTTGTATTGATAATTGTTTTGTTATATTTAGGCTACGCATCCGGTCATGTCCGGGTCAATGATTGAATGAAAGAGAATCAAGAAGTTCAAAGTGCATTAAAAAGGGGGCAGTCGCAAGTTGCAGCAACCGGATTTTTAAGTTTGTTTTCCCTAATCGGGATCATGTTTTATGGACTTACATTCTTTTATGATTTCTGGGTTCAGGAGTTTGGCTGGACTAGAGCTACCGTTACTTCGGGTAATGCATTTGCTAAGATATTAGTTGGGCTTTTTGGTTTTGTGGTTGGTTACCTGATTGATCGGTTCGGACCCCGTAAAATGATGCTTGCCGGTATTTTAATGGCCGGCTGTGCAGTAATTGGACTGGGTTTGATGACCTCCCTCTGGCAGTTTTACGTGTTTTATATTTTTAGTGCTTTGGGTTATATGTGCGGTGGCCCATTGCCTAACCAGGTATTAACTTCTCGTTGGTTTGATAAAGCCAGGGGTAAGGCTATGGGCTTTGCCTACCTTGGAATCGGTATTGGCGGGATGCTCGCTCCGCAGATTGCAAAAGCATTAAATGTTGAATTCGGATATCGCCATGCACTAGTTATTCTGGGTATCACCATGATTGTATTGTCGTTTCCGATGGCGTGGTTCGTGAAAGATAATCCTCCGCTTACCGGAGATTTAGCATCCTCAGACACTCCCGAAGAACCCAAGCGAGAGATTAAAGATATTCTAAAAACTAGGGCTTTTTATTTATTGCTTATTGGGAGTATGTGCTCTATAGGTGCAGTTAGCGCAACCAGTCAAAATTTAAAATTATTCTTTAGTCTTGATCTTAACTATTCGCAGACACAGGCAGCCAATGTGCTTTCAATGATTCTTGCTGCTAGTATATTCGGACGTATTTTTATGGGTTGGCTTGCCGATCGTATAGAAAAGAAATATGTGATGCTCTTGATTTACTGCCTAGTTGCATGTGCTATTCCATTGCTTCATTTTGCGGAAGTTCCAGGCGTGATTTATGTATTCGCAATTGTATTTGGTATTGGACTTGGTGGCGATTATATGATCATTCCTTTAATGGCCGCTGAATTATTTGGTGTACGTGTTATGGGGAGGATTATGGGTATTATTTTAACTGGCGATGGACTTGCCGAAGCAATTGCACCTTGGATGGTTGGATGGATTAGGGATATTAGTGGAAGCTATGCAAATGGATTTTCTACCTTGATTGTGTTGGCTATAGTGGGTATCATAACGGTGATATTTACGCCTAAAAGGATGCCAGTAAGTTAAGGCGGAATGCGAAATCACTTGATTGATTATATTTAGATTTCGTCAGTCGCTTAATCGAAAGCAGAATTTCTTGTGGATTGTACCTTGCTGCTGCGCGCATTCTATTTAATATTAGCACACCTGACTCGCGTGTGCTAGCGGGTTTTCTTACTTTTTTAGAGGATTAAGTCTAGTTTCTTCTGCCAGTCTTTTCACTTCCTTAATAATTACCTCTTCAATATTTGAAGCCCATGGCGTTGTAAAAATAGGTGAACGGGAAGCTTCATAACCTCCCTCTTTCCAAACGGTACTGGTAGGAATGTAGGCCATCACATCATTGGAATAACCAAAAACAAATATGTTTTTTCCGAAAATCTTCTTCAGTTCAATAGCATAACCTACTAACACTTCGCCACCCAAAGTAATTAACGCTTGTTCTCCAAGTTGCCATACTTGTACAGGATAGGGATAAGAGGTCATCAATTTTTCTCCCTTTTCGAGCTTAGAAAGGAGTACTTTCGCATTTGCTTTTAAGTAGGCAGGTGTGTCAGAAGCATCACTAATGATAAACTTTAGTTCTTCGATGGTAGGACTAGCTTTTTCAAATTTTAAATCAATTTCAGAATAAGATAGCTTCAGATTGGGAGAAAGCAGCTTCATTTTCTCTTTTAAAACGCTGTTGACTGAGGCTGCAAGTGTTTCACCATATTGCATTGCCAAGGCTACTGTCTTGCGCGGTAATGGATTTTGATCGGCTCCTGCTCCCTGAAAAAATAATGCTGTTGCTCCGGGATATTTTTTTTCTAGTTCAATTTGAGCAAAACCAGCATAATCGCCCGACCATTCGTAGATTCCAAGAACCGTATTGTGGCAGGCATAACCGAAGGCAATTGCCATGATCTTTCCTTTTGCATCCACTACTTTTATCACTGGAACCGCAAAATCATTAGGTCCCTTTAATTCAGTTTGCAGATCTAACTTATTCTCATTGTTATTTCGTCGGTTCACTTGAAATCTACTTACACCATTTTCGGAGAAAAGCGTTGCAGGTTTAAGGTTTTTTATTGCTTCAGCAACTAAATTCACTAGTTGATCTTCTAGCTTTTTTGCATACCGATCAATTTTTTCTAATTCCTTTTTATCCAGGCTAAAAACATGTGGTGCAGATTGAGTTTCAGGTCCTGTATGTGTATGTGAAGCATTGATCAGGATCTGTGATCTTGTCAAACCATATAGTTTCTGAATCCTATTCCTAACGGGTTCAGAAATGACCTGACGAATAGCAACCAAGTCAGTTGAGATCATTATTGCACGATTCCCATTTGCATCCTCCAATAGTAAAGCTTTTGCCCATAAATCTGTTAGTTTTCCTTCAGAAGCATGGTCTCGGGAAGCATAGCCAGCCATCCACATGGATTCTTCGGGAGTGATTTTTACGCGAGCAACACCAGCTTTCCAGGAATTTTTGTTTTGAAAAGATTGAGCCAAAACTATCGAAGTATGTCCAAAAAGTATAATAAAAGATAGAGTCAGTGAGAATGAAGTCAGGCTTTTCATTGTTAATTTTTTTAAATGTTTAATAAATATAAGATTTTCAGCGTCTGTTTTATGGAATGCTACACCTGATTTAATGTCTTTACAGGCTCGGATAGAATTTGATTGCAATTTTGTACGGGGAGTTCACCTTCTTTGGTAGTAAGCTTTCATTTCAACAGTTTTCTCTTCCTGCCGCATCGAAATAACGGTCTGTTGTGTATTAGCTTTTTACATTTCTCAAAAAATAATTGAAATATTCCAATATTTTATCCCAATCTTTGCATAGAATAAAATGAAAAAGCTTATAATCACTGTTTTAGCTGTTTTTTACCTGGGTGTTTCATCCGGGGCAACCGTGCATTTTCATTATTGTATGGGCGAGCTGATTGAGTGGGGGCTTTCTAATGATTCTTCTGAAGGTGCTGATGACTGCAGTAATTGCGGTATGAAAAAAGGTGTTTCTGAGAATTGTTGTAAAGATCAAAAGCAGGAACTTAAACTTAAGGAAAGTCAAAAGGCTCCTTTAAGCATATTTAAGACAAAGATCCTTGTTGTAGAGCCCATTCTTTATCCTGAGCTACTGGTAAAGAATCTGCCTTCATTTTCTGAAAAACATTCTTTTGTTAATTCCGTTACGCGAACCGGGAAGACGCCTGTCTTTATCCTCATTCGCAATTTCCGTATCTGATAAATTTCTTTCTTTGCGGCATATCTATGCCATTAATCCCGTTTTCAAATCCTGTATTGATTGAGCATGCTCCATGTAAACTCGTTTGATTCTTTAGGGATAATTATCTATCATTCATAATTTAATCATGATCTGGCATCTCCTTTAGGCAGCTGACAGACCCAATTATAAATTTATTAAACCAGTATAAATATGAAAAAGTTAATTAACACAATTGCATTACTGATCGTTTTATTTTTTGCTGCATGCACAAGTTCTGAAAAACCGGCCCAAGCAAGTACAGATACCCCATCCCATAGCATGACTGCTGCAGTGTATACTTGTCCGATGCACCCTGAAGTAATCAGCAATAAGCCAGGTACCTGTACGGTGTGTAAAATGGACCTTGTTGTAAAAACCGATGAAGCCGGCTCTGCAGATTCAACTGGTACAGACAGCAGTCATACTGCTCATCAACACTAAGAAAGATGGTTGAGAACATCATTTCATTTTCTCTGCGTAACCGCTTCATTGTATTGTTATTTGCTGCGGGAATCTTTACTTGGGGGATATTCTCTGTTAGAACAAGTAAGATCGATGCTATTCCAGATCTATCTGAAAATCAGGTAATTGTATTCACTCAATGGATGGGTAGAAGTCCGCAGATCATTGAAGACCAGATCACTTATCCATTGGTAACTAATCTTCAGGGATTGCCCCAAGTAAAATATGTACGAGCAAATTCCATGTTTGGGATGAGTTTCATCTACATCATTTTTGAAGACAATGTAGATGTTTACTGGGCAAGGTCGAGAGTGTTGGAGCGACTTAATTCCATTGGAAATGCATTGCCTGAAGGGGTTAATCCAACCATAGGCCCAGATGGAACCGGGGTAGGGCATGTACTCTGGTATACGCTTGATGCCAAGGGCATGGATCTTGGCGAACAGCGTGCGGTGCAAGATTGGTATATCAAATTTGCACTTCAAAATGTACCTGGGGTGAGCGAAATAGCATCATTTGGTGGTTTTCAGAAGCAGTATCAAATCAGTATCGATCCCGATAAACTCAGCTATTACAAACTAAATATCCAGGATGTGATGCGTGCAGTTAAAAGTAATAATAACGAGGCCGGGGGAAGAAAGTTTGAGATGAGCGGAATTGGTTACATCATCAAAACTACTGGTTATTTGAAGTCAATCGAGGAGATAGGTAATCTTTCTGTGCGTACACAGGGTTCAATCCCGGTCAAGATTCGCGATATCGGAGCTGTTCAGATGGCTGGAGAAAGCCGGTTGGGTATATTTGATTATAACGGAGAGGGTGAAGCAGTTGGCGGAATTGTGGTTTTACGTTACGGTGAAAATGCCAATGAGGTGATCAATAAGGTGAAGGCAAAAATGACGGAGGTAACCAAAGGGCTTCCCGAGGGCATGAAATTCAATATTGTGTATGACCGAGGTAAGTTGATTGAAGAATCCATCTCATCTATTAAAACTACATTGATTGAAGAAATGATTGTTGTTTCACTGATCGTCATCATTTTTCTTTTACACTGGCGCAGTGCCATCAGCATCATCATTCAGATCCCGATTACCATTGCAGCAAGTTTCATTGTGCTGAATGCCTTTGATATTTCATCGAATATCATGTCTTTAACGGGTATTGCATTAGCGATTGGAGTGATTGTGGATAATGGTATTATCATGGCTGAAAACTCATATAAGAATCTGGCGGTTAGGCAGGCCGAACTAAATGAACAAATAAAAGGAGGAAATGCAGATGTGGTTTAATAAAAAAGGATCTGAGTCGCGCAATGCCAAAGATCAGGATTATGTAAGGCTTTCAACTGAAGAAAGACTGAGCATTATTGAAAAGGCTTGTAAGCAGGTTTCTAGAGGGGTATTCTATTCTACTATAATTATCATTGCTTCATTTCTGCCGGTGTTTATGCTAACCGGACAGGAGGGCAAGCTCTTCCATCCCTTGGCCTATACCAAGACCTTTATATTGGTGATTGATGCTATTCTGGTATTGACACTGGCTCCGGTGATCATTTCATTTTTTATGAAAGGCCGCTTTCGTCAGGAGCATGAGAATCCGATTAATAGAGGAATGGAAAAGGTATTCCTTCCTATCATTCGAGCGTGTATCCGGAACCGGAAAACAACAATTGGAATCAATATTATTGCCCTGATTGTGAGTATTCCAATGCTGATGAGTTTGGGAAGAGAATTTATGCCACCACTGGATGAGCAGTCAGTGCTTTTTATGCCAGTTACTTTACCAGATGTTTCGAATACCGAGATCAAACGCATCTTACAGGTTCAGGATAAGGTCATTAAGTCAGTTCCGGAGGTAGATCATGTTCTGGGAAAGGCTGGAAGGGCTAATTCGGCAACCGATAATTCACCGATTAGCATGATCGAGACTATAATCTCTCTCAAACCAAAGAGTGAATGGAGGCCGGGTATCACCAAGAAGGATATTATTAATGAGCTGGATGCAAAGCTTCAGATTCCCGGAGTGGTGAATGGCTGGACTCAGCCAATCATTAATCGGATCAATATGCTTTCTACCGGAATCAGGACAGATGTAGGTGTGAAAGTTTACGGACAGGATCTTAAGCAAATTAGTCATATTTCACAAGAGGTTCAAACCTTGCTGAAGAGTATTCAGGGAGTAAAAGATCTCTATGTAGAGCCTGTTACTGGGGGTAAATACCTAGAAATTGAAATTAAGCGTGATCAGCTGGAGCGCTATGGATTAACAGTTGATGATGTCAATGCAACCGTCGAAACTGCAATCGGTGGTACCCCTTTTGCTTCTACAGTTGAAGGAAGGAAGCGTTTTAATATTCATTTGCGTTTGGGTCAGGAGTACCGCAATAGCATTGACAGACTGAAGCGCATACCTCTTAGTTCGCCCGACGCAGGAACAATCCCATTGTCGGCAGTTACGGATATTCATTTTGTGGATGGTCCCCCAATGATCACCTCAGAAAATGCGATGTTGAGAGGAGCAGTAATGTTCAATGTTCGCGACCGCGATCTTGGGCATACCGTTCAGGAAGCAATCGATAAGCTCAATAAAGATCTGAAACTACCCGGAGGCTATTTTGTAGAGTGGAGCGGACAATATGAGAATCTATTACGCGGACAAAAAACGCTGTTCTATATTCTTCCCATTGTATTTTTTATCATTTTCTTGGCTCTTTATCTGGCTTTCAGATCAATCAGGGAAGCTTTTTTAAGTCTAGTAACCATTCCATTTGCCCTTATTGGGGGTGTTTTTCTAGTCTATTTCTGGGGAGTTAACCTTTCTGTAGCGGTTGTTGTAGGTTTCATTGCTCTGTTTGGAATAGCAGTTGAAACAGGAGTAGTGATGGTTATTTACCTGAATGATGCAATGAATCAGTTAGTTGCCTTAAAAGGGAATTCAAGCGAGACCATTTCAAATGAGGATTTGCGGGAATATGTAATCAATGGCGCTGCAAAAAGACTGCGACCTAAGATCATGACCGTTTGTGTGGCTCTTTTTGGCTTGATCCCGGTATTATGGTCGGGCGGAGTTGGAAGTGATGTGATGCAGCCCATTGTATTGCCCATGATTGGAGGGGTTCTTACTTCATCTACGCATATTCTATTGGTTACACCACTCATATTCCTGATGACAAAAGAGTATGAATTAAGAAAATTTGGAAAACTGGAGGTACATGATGTTAAACATTAAAAAATTAGTTCTTACGGTGCTGTTTATTGGTTCTGGACTTGCTTTCGGGCAGGTAAAAATGAACCTTGAACAGATATTTGTAGAAATCAAAGAAAAGAATCTTGGACTGATGGCATTCGATAACCGCATTCAAAGTAAGGATGCTAAGGTTGCAGGTGCTGGAGCTTGGATGGCTCCTATGGTAGGTGCGGGTACATTCATGACCCCATACCCTTTTCAGGGGATTGCAGACGACAATAATCGGGGTTCATTTATGCTAAGTGCAGAACAGGATATTCCTAATCCAGCTAAAATCAAAGCAAAAAAGGAATACCTTGAAACCCAGTCTCTGACCGATTTATATGGTAAATCTGAGCAATTCAATCAATATAGAGCGAGAGCCAGACAGCTTTATTATGGCTTGCTAATCGATCACCGGAAGATCAGGTATCAGCAAGAAAACAAGCAAATCATGGAGACCATGAAAAAGCTTGCATCAATTCGTTATCCCTTTAATCAGGGAGGGCTTAATCAGGTATTTAAGGCTGAGGGGAGGGTTTATGAGTCTGAAAATATGATCTTGATGACTGAGGCCGGTATGCGGTCAAAAAAGATTGCTCTTAACGCATTAATGAACCGTTCGGCAAATATGGAACTCGAAATAGACACTACTTTTAGAGTTGACTTTGTTCCAAAGGCTGATTTGGATACCGCCTATTTTGCCGGAACACGAAGTGATATATTACACATGGAACATGATATTCATGCTATGGAAAAGAATATTCAGCAAATGAGACAAGAAGCAAAGCCAGATTTTAGAGTTCGGTTTGATCATATGTCAAATTATTCGGCCATGATGCCAAGGCAATTTACAATTATGGGTATGCTTTCCATTCCGATCGTTCCATGGTCGTCAAAAATGTATAAGTCGGAAATTAGATCCATGAATTTTGAGCGGGAGGCCATGCGTAATCAGAAGGCAGCGATGGTAACAGAGCTGCTTGGGATGAGCCGTTCCATGGAAAATGATCTCGCCGTTATGCAGCAGCAGCTAGCTAATTATGAGAATAAAATATTGCCGTCTCTTCAAAAATATTTGAAGGTTTCGATGCTGTCTTATCAAGAAAATAAATCGGATTTGAATACTGTGATTGATAGCTGGGAAGCCCTGAACATGTCGCAGATGAATTATCTGGACCAATTGCAGAAGTTTTATCAAATGATCGTGGAGTATGAAAAGAATATTGAAAGGTAGTAGTGGTGTTTTTCTCCTGCTCGGATTGCTGCTTTTAGGTTGTAACCAGGGTAAGATGGCTTCTATTGAAAGTCAAGCTCAGGTTTATACTTGTTCGATGCATCCGCAGATACTTCAGAATAATCCTGGCAACTGCCCGATCTGTAAAATGGATTTGGTACCAAAGCATGCTACAGC
>CANKAT010000096.1 GCA_947479815.1 Sphingobacteriaceae bacterium | reverse complement strand
TTTAGCACAGGCTTATGCCCATATTAAATATAATTTAACCGGGAAACTTGCCATAAATGCAGGAGTTCATACACAACTATTTTTCTTAAATAATTCAGCGGCCATTGAACCAAGATTAGGACTGGTATACACCCTAAACAATACGAGTAGTTTTAATTTCGGCTACGGTTTACATTCACAAATGCAACCTATCAATGTGTATTTTTTACAAAGCACAAATGCAAGTGGCAACACCGTTTATAACAACAAAGATTTAGATTTCACCAAAAGCCATCATTTTGTATTGGGTTATAATATTCAGCCTTTTAATGACTGGCGAATTAAATCTGAAATTTATTATCAATCGATTTACAATGTACCTGTTAACACTTTTTCAAGCAGTTATTCCATGCTTAATACAGGTTCTACATTTAAAACCGATTTGCAGGATAACTTAACCAATAATGGTACAGGAAAAAATTATGGCGTTGAACTAACTATTGAGAAATTCTTCAGCAAAGGATATTATGGTTTATTTACCTCATCAATATATAGCTCAAAATATACAGGAAGCGATGATATTGAAAGAAATTCCGCTTTTAACGGAATGTATGTTTTAAATATATTGGCAGGAAAAGAATGGAAAGTTGGAAGTGAAAAAAGAAATAAATTTTCAGCCGATTTTAAATTTACCAATGCAGGCGGCAGGGCGTACACACCTATTGACTTAACAGCTTCCAATACAATTGGCCGTGAGCAGCTTTCTACCAATGCTTATTCCGGTTTTTATGATAGTTATTATCGTTTTGACATTAAAGCGGGTTACACTTTAAATAGTGGTGAAAGAAAAAGGTCACATACTTTCTCGTTGGATTTGCAAAATTTCACCAATCATAAAAATGTGTTTTCACAAAGTTATGACGACAGATTGCAAAGTATTAAGTCAACCTATCAACTTGGATTTTTTCCAAATGTGGTTTATAAGTTACAGTTTTAGGAAAAGAAAGGAAGTTAATTTTTATTTCGTCTAATATATCAATAGTAACATTTAAAACTTTAAAAAATGAAAGCAATGAAAATTATCCCTTTAGGTCTTGTGATTTGTAGTATAATAAATGTGGTATCATGTTCAAAAAACAAAGGCAGTCAAATTGCCGACCCCGCTGCCCTAGTAATTAAGGTAGAATCTACAAATTTCTTGACTGCGGGATTATCCGAACCGATTACTATCGTTCCCAGGACACTCTCTAATGGATCAACGGTTGATTGTTTTAAAATAGTTTCAAAAAACACCCCAACTGACCATGCACAAGGTCCTTGGTGTCCAAGCAATATTAGCGACGATAAAACCAAAGGTGGTATTTGGTTAGAAGGTGGTAATGTATATGATGTAGATGGAGCATTTATTAAAAACCTAGGCACTTTTTACAAAAATACAACCTGGCAAATGTATAATACCACTACTGGTGAAATTACAAAAACGTTAACTCAAGCAGATTGTGCAGCAGCAGCTAATCCAAATGTTGGAGTAGCCTATAAAAACTATTGTGTAGAATGCTTACCATCTTATGAATCTAGTATAACAAAAACTATTTATATTCCTGTAACGCCTATAAAATTAACTTCTCCTATTAGTTTTGGTAATGGCCCTATGTCTGCAGGACCTTCAATTAGAGGAATAGCATTTAATGGTGTTGTATTTGATGCACCAGCTCCTGCAAATGTGATATTAGCTGCTTATACATTAGCTCCATTTGACGATGCAGGCGGGCATATAAATATGGGTGCAGGTTATCATTATCATGCTGCAACGGGTATGTCAAAAAAAATAACACAAGCTGATGGTCATGCTGCAATGATTGGTTATGCATTGGATGGTTTTGGTATGTATGAAAGATTGAGTGCATCAGCAACAGAATATACAGATCTAGATGCAAGCCGGGGACATTCTGACGTTACAAGAGGTTATCACTACCATGTAGATAAAGCAGGAGCTAATAATTTTATAAATAGTTTAGCTGGAGCCTATGCAAACTAATACTAAAAAAGAGATATAATGAAGTCGATTTGTTTAATCCTTTTATTATTATGTGCAAAGGTAGTTCAAGCCCATGAGCCCGATTTATCTAACTTGATGATTTATGAACAAAATGGTAAATACTTTGTTGTTATCAAAAGTTCTCTTATTGCCTTTGAGGGCGAGGTTGATTATTTATTTGGCAAAAATGCTTACAAAACCCCTGAAGAGTTTCAGCTATTAGTAATTAAACATTTTCAGAATAATTGCTTGGTAATTATTAATGATGAAACCTTCAAACTTAGTAATCCTAAAGTTTTACTAGGACATGAAACTACGGTATTTGCAGAATTATTAAATGCACCATCTAAGTTTAATTCTGTTTATGTAAAAAACACTTTGTTTAAAGACATGAATAACAATATGAGTGAGTTAATTCTTACTTTAAAAGGTTTACCCCAAAAACAATATATTTTAAACAACAGCAATAAGCATGAAGTAAAACTAACATTAGAAAATAATAATTGGACAGTTGTGAAGGCAATGAATTCTTATTATGAAACGCAATATCTACTTTTTGGGTTGGCACTTTTACTTATTGTTGCTCTAGTTGTGATCAAAACAATAAGGAGAAAGAAAAACATCAATAAAGATGGATTTTGAGTCTATTATTAAACTATTAAAAATGTTTCACAAATAATTTTTGCAACAATTCCTTTTAATTAAAAAGAGAAAAAAACACCGAATGAATAAATTCATTATTAGTTTAAGAAGATTTTATAACGAATATTTTATTTATTGAAAAAATAAGAAACGATAAAACTAAAAAAATAAAATACAAGATGTCGAATATAACATCATTATCAGGAAACGATATCTTTTACATTCCTAAATATCTTAGTCGTAAATAAGTCTTTTATATTTTCTGCTTGTTTATCATTTACAGCATCTAAGCCAAATTGTACATCTTCTCTTGGCAAATAGGTGAACGTACCAAATAAACGGTCCCATATACTAAAAAGGTCGCCATAATTACTATCTGTATGCGGCATTTGATAATGATGGTGAACATGATGCATATTAGGGGTTAGTATTAAATAAGACAAATATTTATCTACTTTATCGGGCAATCTAAAGTTTGAATGGATAATTATTTTACTTGCTATCTGTATAAACTGATGTAATGCAATAATCCAGAATGCGGATCCCAGTAAAAGTGAAAAAAACATATACTGTCCTAGACGAATAATCGTTTCAACAGGATGTTCACGTAAACTGGTACTGACATTTAAAACAGTATCTGAATGATGAATTGCATGAAATCTCCATATTTTCTTGAACTTATGCATGATTAAATGATATACATAATAAGCAAGATCTAAAACAATAAAAACTATTACTAGCTGTGTAATAGTGCTGAATTTAATTATTCCGTATCGGATAGAATTTTCAATCAGAATGAATTTCAGAAAATAATAACCAAGAATACCCTGTAAAATTCCACCTGGTATTATGAACCAAAAATTAATCGCACTATGTTTCCACTTTTTATAATTGGTGGTCACACCAAAAATGTTTTCTAAATTCCAGCAAATGAAAAAAAGCACTGTGAAAAATACAACATTAATAATTTTATGATCAAAATTGAAAAACTCATGTATTGACATTATATTAATTATTAAAACTTAGTAATTCAACTAAACGACAATCTACGTATTAAAATTATCTCTAATGCGGAAAAATGATTAATCATGATTGGGAAATTGATTTAAATCTAGATTGATCATGATTTGAAATCATCAGAACATATTATTTCAAAGGAATACTGAAATTGTTTATAGTGTTATAAGATTAAAATAAAAAGCAGTGCAATCCCATTCTAGATCATTTTTTAAGATTAGCCTTAAAATAAAAAAAAGCCTGGAATACTATATTCCAGGCTTTTAAGATTGGATTACATGAAAGATAATTATTCCACGTAAAACGTACCTTTCATCATTCCTACGTGTCCTGGAAAAGTACAAATAAACTCATAAACACCTTTTGCAGGTGCTGAAAACTCAATTGTATCTGATTGACCGCCGCCAACTAATTTGGTATGTGCAATAACCTCAGTAGCACCAGCAGGAATATAGTCACTATCTTTTGCCAACATAGCTTTTGCTGCAAAGTCAGAAACAATAGTTCCTTGGGCAAGTAATGTCCAGTTATGCCCCATAGATTCTTTTGGAAGTTTACCAGTATGAATCAAAGTTAATTTTACAGTTTGACCTTCCTTGACTTTAATTTCTGCAAGATCATACATCATATCATCACCGGCATTAATTGTAATTGAAATTTCCTTTGCAACTAACTCAGGTGCAGCTACCTTAGACAGGGTATCCTCAGTTGTAGATTCAGATTTCTCTGTACTACTGTTGCATGCTGTGAATGCAAATAATGCCGCAATGGCAAACAGACCTAATTTTCTCATAAGATTATATTTTATTTATACCGCAAAAATAATCTCTAAAAGAGCTACTATAATCTGCTGAATGTCAATTTATTATTTAGTTTATTTAGCAATAAAATAATAGCGTGTGCTACTAGATATCGTTATAAAATCTAATTAAAAATAAGCCAATTATGGCTTTTTCTATTGATCTAGGAAAACATTTTTTAAATTAATAGATAATAAAAAGCTTTTTAAATTTTAATAATTATCCTTTATCCTACTGAACAGCACTTTATACTTATTTCAATCCTAATTGTAAAAATATCTTCAATTTATTTTCAAATATATTTGTCAAAAATCATGAAAAGTCTATCTTTGCAATCCGTAAACAACTGAAAAGCATTTGCAATCATTGTTAATTTGCGGGGTGTAGCGTAGCCCGGTATCGCGCCTGGTTTGGGACCAGGAGGTCGTAGGTTCGAATCCTGCCACCCCGACAATCAAAGCCTTTTCTGCTGAAAGCAGAAAGGGCTTTGTTGTTTTAACGCAGCCTTATCCGCCCTATGCGGATAAAAGGCGGAGTAAAAACAACAAAGCCCAGCTTCGAGGCACGAGAAGCGTAAGGCTTATATTTGTAACGTCCCCCTACTCAGGATCAGCGCAGCTAATCCTGCAACCCCTAGAAACTAAAGTTTTTTTTACTGTAAGCAGAAAATGCTTTGTAGTTTTTAAACCATATTAATTCGTGACTTTCGCAAATCTTTTTAATATTTAAGGAATACTGAATTGGTATAATTTATAAAAAAAATATATGAAACTGGTTTTAGAGAGTTATTTATGTATTTATTCTGTTCAATTTATTTATATTTAAAACCGTAAATGGAACATATTTCATCAATTCAACTACGCACAAATTTCAAATCGGATACGTATTTGGTTTCCCAGATACTTGATCTCACAAACGCCAGTTATATTACGAATATCCAACTTATTGAACGTGAGATAGAGCATAATCAAGATATTTATATAATTACTAATACCCAGAATGATGATCTACTCGCATTTTTCATGATCAATTTCGAAAAGCTTAATAACGAGGATACTTATTATCTTGGATTAAGTGGTTGCAGAGATGATTTGAAAGGAATGGGATTAGGTAAGTCACTCTATTTAAAATTTATGGAGGATTGTCGAAAAAGGGAAAAGCGAGACAACCAAAAATTTTTGTTATGGTGGACAACCGCCACTCCTATTGTATATTATTGGTTTAATAAATATGTATCCGATGTACAGCCCGATATGAACGGAAATTTTGATCAAGCCGGTGAAAAAATAGCACAAAAGATAATAGCCGAAAAATTTAAAGGAATTTTAATCGATCAACAGCATCCATTTATTTTACGTTCTGTAGCAGAAAACACAACCTATTCATTTAGTGAGCAACAAAGGTTAATAAAGGCCACAGAAAACCTTGGCATGGATGTTTTTCAACGATTCAATCTAAAAGAAGAAAATGCTGACCGTTTTCTGATGATTGGTTATGCCCCGGATTGATTCTTATCAATAAAAAGGGCAAGAGCATACGCATCAACAATCAAACTTTCATGTTCAGGCCCCATCATAACTGAATAAGAATTATCAATTTTGACTTTCATAACAGACCTAGATTTATTTGTTTTTGTACTAGCAGTATAGACAGCTTGATTAAATAGGTAAGAACACTGCAATGAACTAAGTTTGTATGTTTTTTTAAATTCTGAAATCATTATAACTTTTAAACTTCCATCATTATTTTTTAGTAGTTCCGAGGCTTTTGATTGTAGATTACTGATTTTACTGGTAACGAAGGCTTTAAGTACAGAATCATCTTTTGTCAGTTTATAGTATGCAATCAGGCATGCTTCTTTAAGGCTTGGATTAACAAGGATAAAATCTTTCATCAATAGCTCCTTTAGAATTTTTTCTTTACTTTCTGACTGAACAGGAACAAATTTCTGAAGTCCGTGAATTTTCTGATCAAATGAAGTAGGCTCAAAAATGGGTATAAGCCTTTTCTTTAATTCATCATTTAAGGTATTGTCCAATAACTCAAGAGCAAAAAGCCTGTTTTCCATATCCTGATTCTCTTCATTAGTTATAATCTCATAGATTACCTGAATTGCTGAGCGATCATACAATACTTTTAGCACCTCAAATAAAATTTTGATTAGCATATCAGTATATAATTTCAGTTCCAATTGTAATTCAGAATCGTCAATTCCTTGAAGATCAAACTGCGCAGACATTGCAAGAATTAGTTCATTACTATATTTTTCACAAAGATTTTCAAAATAAAAAATATCAGATGTTTCTAGCTTTTTGGGGTCGAGATTATACGCTGATAAAAGTTCATACTTTAGTTGCAGATCTGATATTTCTGCAATTTCTTTTACTATTTTTGTTGATAACGGTTGTGCACCAGCTCTTAAATAATTAATTACTAGGAGCCTATGAAAGAAATTATCTGTAGAGTAGTAGGAAGATGTAATCTTGCGAATAAAAAGATCTTTGTCGTTTGATTCGATATGACTTAAAGCTCCTGGTGAATAGCTCTTTAATTGATTTATATCTCCTATTTCTCTGAATTCAGCAATTGAATTTAAGGCTCTTTTTAATGTATCAGATAAAGGTTTATGATCTAATGAACCAAGATTATTGCGAAAATCCTGATAATTAATTTCCTGGCTTTCTTTTCTTTTTATACTTGTATCTAATCTGATTTTAGTTAGATAGTCCCATATTTTCTTTTTATATTTTTCATGCAATTGCAAGCTTAAGACGGTCCAAACTAAAAATAATACCAAGCAAACACTTGAGATAATGGTCAAGAATAATAAAGGTTGAACACCTGCAAAAAGACCTGAAAATAAAAGAAGTAACAAACCCGAAATCACTGTAGCCACTTGATTGAGTACACCTTCAATGGTGGCTTCAATTCTTAACCGATCTGGGCCCGTAACCTGGTACAGAACCTTTATTGCGGGAGTGGAAATTGCTTTTCTAATTACCCTTTCAGCAAATTTAGCTAGGAAAATGAAAGAGAGAATATAGATAGGTTCGTCCCTAAATAATAGACTGCTGCTAAGGGCAAAAATAAAACAAGCGGTCAGTAAAACTGGTAAAAGCAAGATTGAAAATTTCACTCCCTTAGTACTTAAAAAATGACCAGATAGAAAAGAAAACACCAGCTCACCAACCTTTACTATACTAAAGAAAAATCCAAGAATAGTCGCAATTTCAATACCGCTATATACTGACATGAATCTTACCGTAATGAGGTAAGAATAGTCTACAAAATAAATTGCAGAAACTGAGAATACAGAAACTATTGCAATCATCAGATAAAACCTTTCATTTCTAAAAAATGATAAATTTAGCTTCTTAAGTGCTGTTTTTGATGCAATAATATGACTTAGTTTTCCATGATTTGTTAAGGCAAGCCTATAAATTGGTATTAAAGCAGGAAGTATACAGGCAGCAGCAAGGAGTAACAAATAATTAGGACTCCCGGTTAAACGACTTATTAATGGTGCTGTTAGATAACCGATAATAGAAGCCATGATTTCACCTGTTCCAACAAGTGCAAGTAAGCGCTTGCTTTGTGACATATTGTAAAGTCGGGAACAGATGCCAGAAAAACTTAAAGCGAATATAATCGTGAAGGGCATATTGAATAAAAAGCCTAGATAGGCAAGATAAACAGCATAAGAAAGATTGTCTCCAAGATTGATAAATGCCAAAAAGACACAAACAGCAATCAAAAAAAAGGCAATTACACTTTCCTTGTAACTATTAATTATCCCTCTTTTATGCTGACGTTGCTGGTAAATCTTGATCAGCAATACCCCTCCTAGTCCTGAAATAATATAAGCATAAGGTAGGTTAGATACACTTGCTTTTTGAATTAAAAAGGTGTTTACAGCAACAAAATAATAAGAAAGACCAATACCGGTAATCAGTGACAAAAGGAAGAGTAATCTGAACGATTTCTGTTCTTCAGGTCGAAGATTTAAAACACCCGATAAACCCTTGAAAATAGCCATACTACCTACCTATATTAGCTACGATTCGTGCAGTAAGCGTTCGCCCAGGTTGTGGGATTCTAGAACTTTGGACACCACTAGCCGCCCTGACCCCAGGTGAAACATAATCAAGATCTAAAAGATTATTAGCAATTAATTGGAGCATAAACATTTTGTTAAGATTATAACTCACCACACTGTGTATAAGTGTATATCCTGGAGTTTTGCTGAATGGACTACCACTAATGGAGGTATTTGCTCCTGTAGGCTTATCGCCAATGAAATTTGCTCTTAGATTTAGGTTTAGTTTATTCTTAATGAATTTAGCATTTACACCTGCATTAACCGAGAAATTAGAAATATCTCCAATCCTTACACTTTGGCTTCCGCTTGTGCCAGCCGAAATTCTTGTTGGATCGAGAACAGTAAAATTTGTGAAGAGCGCTAATTTTTCAACTAGTTTTGTTTCACTGGCAAACTGTATACCTTGAATATGAGATTTTCCTATTGCTCGAAATTGAGTGGTTTTTACTCCTAAAGTATCGATATTAACAGTTCCGAGGGTATTGTTGTATGAAGCATTAAAATAGGAAACTTCAAAGTATGTTTGATTAATGGGGGTAAAACGAGCCGAAAATTCCAGATTTTTTACACGCTCAGGTTCTAGCAAAGGATTATTAACTAATC
>CANKAT010000095.1 GCA_947479815.1 Sphingobacteriaceae bacterium | reverse complement strand
TTGTTCTTGGTTCCTGGTTCCTGGCTCAATTAAGATGTTTTCTGTTATCTGTTGTGTGTTATCAGAAAAAGGCAGTAAATATCAAATTAGCAGTAACCAGTCTTTGTTCTTGGTTCCTGGCTCAATTAAGTTGTTTTCTGTTATCTGTTGTGTGTTATCTGTTGTCTGAGGTAGGAGGTCTGAAAGAAGCAGAAAATCTGAAATTAGCACTACACAGTCTTGGCTCTTGGTTCTTGATTCTTGGCTCTGTGTTTCTGTTGCCTGTTGTCCGATAACTGTTAACAGATAACTGATAACAGACACATTACCAACTCTTCTGCGGACAGGTTACTTTGTACCTGTTATTCAAGAAAATGCCCAGCACAATTTCATGAGATCCATTACTCACAGCATTCAAGCCGGAAGTAGTAACATCATATGAATAGCCTATATTCATGAATGAGCCCAGGTTGAAACCAGCCATTCCTGCAAAGGCATCATCTTTACGGTAACTTCCGCCTAACCAGAATCGGTCTTTGTAAGCAAGTTTAAGGTTTACATCAACTGACATAGGGACCGGAGAAACTACCTTCAATAATGCTGAAGGAATAGCAGCAAAATCATCCCCGAGATATATTTTATAACCAAAAGTTGCGAATAAATGCGAAACTTTTCTGCCCTGATTATAGGTTACAGGATCATCGCTAAAACCCATCGGACTTTTCAAAAGCTGCTGCGCAGACACTCCTGCGAAATATCTTGGTCCGTACAACCAGATGCCCGCACTTAAATCAGGTTTCAGCTGATTAAAATTGTCAGTACCAACAGCTTGGTCGGCAGGGTTTTCAAGAACTAATTGCGAACGATCCAAAAATATTTTTGAAACCCCTGCGGCAACACCTACTGAGACGTTTATTTGTTCAGTAATCCCAATATGATACGCGTAATTTAAATTAACATCTGTTCTTGAAATAGGTCCTGCTTTATCCGAAACGGCTGTAAACCCGACACCATGATGAGGTTCGGATGCCATATAGTTTTGCAAATAGCTGCGATTATTGGGATTTGAACCTCCCCCTTGAGGAACTGATGTAGAGGTTCCATAGCGAAAACTGTTTCCGATAGGAGCATGAATCGAAATATAGGAAGTTTCTGGCGCCCCGCTCAAACCCTGCCATTGACGTCTATAGCCGGCCTTTACATCAATGTAATTCTCAATGCCCGAAATAGCAGGATTCAATAAAAAATTATTTAAAATATACTGCGTATACTGTGGCCTCTGTTGAGCATTAACAGCATGACCTAAACAAATAAAAACTAGTAAAAATACCACTTTCTTCATCCTTCCATTATATTTTGAGCTCATCGCTCTTACAATTAAATTAACCAAAGGCGGTTTCCATTTGAATTTTTGGGTTAATATAGTAAATAATGTTTCAATTAATACTTTCATTTCACAAACTTGAACTATCGAATAACCGCAATCCAACCTTTAAAAACCGGCAACGCAATCTTAGGATCAATCACATAATAATAGGTCCCAACCGGAACGGCCTGACCCTTATACATCCCATTCCAGGGTTGCATGTAACCAATAGAGACATATACCTTTACTCCATAACGGTTAAAAATATTGACCGTTACATTGGGATAGCTATCCAAATATTTAATTTTCCATTCATCATTTACACCATCACCATTCGGAGTAAACGTATTTGGGATAATAGGTTTTTCCAACACCTTTACCAGAATATCATCTTGTAAAACACAACCCTCATCAGAAGTAATAGTTACAGAATATCGGGTATCTTGGGTTGGTGATGCCACCGGATTTTGAACATCATCGCGATCAAGCCCAATAGAAGGGCTCCACTTATATTTCAAATTAGTTCCCGTTGCTCTTACTTTAAACTTGACCCCTCCTCCCCTCAAAATGATGGTATCAGAACCCGCATTTAAAAAAGGAGTAGTAATATTCAACTGCCTATTTATAATTCGATCGCATCCAAACTCATTGGTAACTTTTAAACTAACCGTATAGCTGCCTCCTGCAGTATACTGATGTGAAAAAGGAGTGCCATTTGTATACTCGGCAATAGTTCCGTCTCCCAGGTCCCAATTCCATTTTACAATTCTGCCAAGAATTGAAACTGATTGATCAGTAAAGGTGATTCCTGAATTATTACAACCTGGAAGGCTCATTGAAAAATCGGGGATTGGTATAGACATGATCATCAGATCCTTTTTAAATGCAATTGCATTACAGCTAGTTGAATTTTGAACTTTTAAAATCACTGTAAATAAACCCGCGTTCGTATACATATGTTTTGGATTTTGCTCAGTTGATGTTTGTCCATCACCAAAATCCCATAACCATGAGGTAATGGCATTACCATTATCCTTACTCTGATTTGTAAAGACTAGTTCATTTTTCGCACATAGATTAGTTGAATTGGTAAACAAGGCCTCTGGCGGGTCAAAAACATCAACTGTATAGTCTATTTGCTGCTCATTTAGCGTACAACCCGCCGCAGATGCATAGGTTGCAATTACCTTGACCATTTTCTCTCCAGGTAGCCTATATCCAGCATTTCTCGGAAATATATATTCGTAATAAACAATACCATTGCGTGTAACAGTGGTAGCAATCGGATTATTTTGCAGTATTAAAGGATCAATTATATCTAACTGCCAGGTTAAGCGCGTGGCCGGTGATGTTAATGTTAAAACAAAGTCCAAATCCTGATTGGTGCATGCATTTTTAATTTCTTCAAGCGTAATTTTATTGATGGCTTTTATAGATTGGGTTGAAGCAAGATTCGTGCCTGCAGAATAGGCATAAGATTCTACATCCCCAAAACCATAAGCAATTGCATTAAACCCATCAGAGGCTGATAAATTAAAAATCTGTGTGGAATATTGATTCAAATTCAGCTGCATGTATGAAAGACCCGGAAAGGCCGGCAAAGGTGCAAATGTTCCATTGGGTACACGACCATTAATTCTAAATGAAGCTGCCGCAGTTGTTTTTATGAGAATATTAACATAGTTCTCACTGATATCTTCCTTATTGGAAGAATAAACGGTTATGTTCTTAATATTGTATTCAATCGGGTTTAGAATTACCATGTCCGGATCTCCGAGCCCTCCACCTGCGCAGGTTTGAGTGAGTGAATATTGAGCAACAGCAATAACCTTGTTTGCGGTAATATAGGCAGGCTGATTGACAGGTAATGGAGTTTGATAAAACTGACCAGCATTGAGTGTTACTATCAAATTGCCGTTATATAAAACTTCCGTATTGTCATCTTTTGCTAGGATACGAACATAGTTGCCATTAGTTCTGGTTGGCGCCCCAGTTGTTGTACGGGTACTAAAAGGAATAAACCCATAGGATTTACCCCAGCTTTCAACAGGATAATTTTGTTGATAAAGTGGATCTGAAGAAACACGGCCTACACATCCGCTAGGAATCGTTATCGCAGAATTTGTGGTCCCTGAAAACATTGCAAATTGCTTACAGCCAGATGTTAGTGGATCAACAAATACGCTAGTACCAGTCAGATCATTATCTGAAAGATATTCATACACATCCCCAACATTTTGGAGCAATAGGCCACCCGACACCAGGTCTGCGCCATTTCGTCTTATAAATATTTTGGTGTTCGGTTCGCTTGCAACCAAAACAATATGATTTTGACCACCATCCAACGTATTACCTGCTATATAGTTCATGCTCAAATACTGTTGTCCAAGCGCCTCTTTAGGGAGGATCAGTGAAGCTGCAGAACGCGCTCCAGCAAAAATATGCCCATAAACTACTACCTTAGGTTTACCTGCATCAACTTGCACTCTAATTGCCCTATTGGAAAGCACCCTTCCTGCTTCTGTTTCATCAATATAGGCCTGAGCTCTGGGTATCTGAACCTCAATAACAGAATTTGCCTGCGATAAAACAAAAGTGGTCCGAAATGTACCAACTGTAACTTCACCTGATGAAGCTTGTTTTCCAGTAATAAATATTGAATAATTTGCCAGTGGCCTAACTCCACTAAGGTTTGCTGGCACATGCGAAGGAAATACTGCCCAAAAATCTGTGCCTTCGTTCGAGGTGCTTTGGGCCTTGAGTTGCTGAATACCCGAAATCAGAATAAATAATAAAATAAATCGATTCAGCATTCCTTAAGTTAAGTGAATATGAGCATAATAATCTTGCCGGTATCTTTAGATACGTACAAAACTTCAAATTCAGTTATAAAAATAATAAATAGACATCAAGTTTTCCTGTTAGAAATAAAATGATAGTGGTTCATCAAAACTCTGTAGACCTATTGTTTAATTATTGATGGCTGACATTTAGAAATAAAAAATGCCTGAAGAATATTCTTCAGGCATTTAATCAAGATTAGATAACTGCTATTTTCTTAGAGATTTAATGATCTCTAAAGCTTCTTTTGTTGAGTGAATTAGCTCTGCATACTTTTTATTTTCCATAACCTCTTTGCTCACCAATTTACTACCCATTCCAACCGCACAAACACCTGATTTGAACCAACCTTCAATATTAGCCTTGTCAAGTTCAACACCACCTGTCGGCATAAATAAAAGATTAGGAAACAACTCTTTTATAGCAGACATGAAACCTGGACCAAGAATATTTCCAGGGAACAATTTAACCATCTTAGCACCTAATGTCTCGGCCTTTATAATTTCACTAGGAGTCATACAACCAGGCACCCATAACAGGTCATGCTTATCAGCAACCTCAGCAACACTTTCAACAAGTCCGGGACAAATAATATAGTCGGCACCTGCATCAATAAATGTTTGCGCCATATTTCCGTCTTTGATCGTACCAATACCGAGGTACATACCTGACAACTCCGAATCCACAACCTTACGCATTGCTTTAAAATTATGCAATGCTGCTTCCCCGCGATTAGTGTATTCCACTGCACGTATACCCGCTGAATACAATGATCTCAATAATTCTACACTGGTTTCTTCGTCTTTATTAAAATATAATGGCAATATACCCTGCTCGGGTATTAATTTCAGAAGTTCGGCTTTTTTAGACATTGTTATATTTATTAGATTAAAACTGAGCTACTAATTTAGATATTTAATAAATAAATCAGTCAATTTAAACGAAATTCAACGTATTTATCTGTTTACGTAACATTTTACATTAATTAATTGATTAAACATGGATAAAGCTTTTAATTATCGGCCATTAATGTATTTTTGTTTATCCTAATAAGGGATATTTAACAACCTTCTTTCAAATAAATTACAAGATAACCATGGCTAAAAAAGTCGTAACACTTGGAGAGATAATGATGAGATTATCAACTCCTGATTTCAAAAGATTTGTACAAAGTGATAGTTTTGATGTTACCTATGGTGGCGGTGAAGCAAATGTTGCAGCTGCATTATGTAACTATGGACTAAATGGAACATTTGTTTCTAAAGTTCCGAATAATCCATTAGGACAATCCGCTATTAATCATTTACGCCGTTATGGTGTTGATACTCAGTTTGTTGCTAGAGGAGGAAACAGATTAGGAATTTATTTTCTTGAAACTGGAGCATCGATGAGAGCATCACAGGTTGTATATGACCGAGCTGATGCTTCTATTTCAGATGTTGATGCTTCTGAATTTGATTTTGATAAGATCTTTGAAGGAGCCGATTGGTTCCATACAACAGGAATTACGCCTGCACTGAGTGACAAAGCAGCTGCACTAACTGAAGCTGCTTTAAAAGCTGCAAAAGCTAAAGGCATTACTACCAGTATTGACCTTAACTACCGTAAAAAATTATGGAGCAAGGAAAAAGCAAGAGAGGTTATGACCAGACTTTGCCAGTATGTGGATGTTTGTATCGGTAATGAAGAAGATGCAGATACTACCCTTGGCTTTACAAGTAAAGGAACAGATGTGACTAAAGGAGAGCTTAATCTTGATGGATACAAGGATGTATTCCAGCAGATGAAGGCAAAATTTGGATTCAAATATATTGCATCCACGCTAAGAGAAAGCCATAGTGCTTCTGATAATGGCTGGTCTGCATTAGTGTATGATGGAACTGAATTCTATCATACCAAGTCATATGAAGTAAGAATTGTGGATCGTGTTGGTAGTGGTGATTCATTTGCAAGCGGGTTTATCTATGGCTTGGTAACGAATATGAAAATGAGTGATGCCGCTGAGTTTGGTGTTGCAGCCTCTGCTATTAAACATACCATACCTGGCGATTTAAATCATGCCACATTAGCTGAGGTTAAGGAACTTGTTGGTGGAGATGGTTCAGGACGGGTACAACGATAATTAAATTCCAGATTTTTAAAAAAAATCGCTTTAAATAAACAATATGATCATAGATAGTTTAGAAAATGCAGGAAGGTATACCAGCATTCATCCGCTTTTCGCAGAGGCATTTGAGTACATTAAAACACTCGATCTTAAACATGCTGAGATTGGTAAAACTGACCTTAGTGATGGATTAAAGATTATTGTTGCTGAAAAAGTTGGAATGAAGCAGGAAGAGTCTGTGGCAAAATTTGAATGTCATAATCAAAATATTGATATCCAACTTTGCATTAGTGGTAAAGAACAAATGGGATGGAAACCACGACAGTCTTGCAGCTCACCAAATGGAGAATATAATGCAGAAAAGGATGTTTTGTTTTATAACGATGCTCCAGATATGTTTTTTGAATTAACCGATAATCAATTCGCTATTTTCTTTCCTGAAGATGTGCATGCTCCAATGATTGGTGATGAAGTTATCAAGAAATTGATCGTTAAAGTAAAGATCTAATCAGGTTTAAGATTAAACAAAAAGGGATAGCCTAGATTATATCAAGCTATCCCTTTTTTATTGGTTCCTGATTTCATCAAGAACCGTAAATCATTCCGTTATATTTTTCTGCAAGAGCTCTTGTTATAGCACCAGGCCTACCATCCCCTAAAACTTTTCCGTCTATCTGAACCACCGGTAATATATTTTTAGTTGTGCTGGTAATAAAAGCTTCTTTAGCATTTTTGAGTTCATCAAGAGTTACATCCCTGGCCTCGGTATGATAAAACTTTGCGGAAATTTCCAAGACCTGCTTTCTGCTTATTCCTTTTAACATGCCCGATTCGGGAGTTAATACCTGATCATCCTTTGTAACGATAAAAAAGTTTGCCCTTGGACATTCCCTAATCAGTCCATTGCTATGATACAAAACATCATCTGCCTTATTTTCCTTTAATTCAGGCTGCAGCCAAATAGCTTGTAAATAATCCAGTGTTTTTGCATCAGCGAATTGACGCTGGTATTCATGAGTGATTATGCTTAAGCCATGCTCATGCATTGTTCTGGGAATCTGAAAATTCTGCTGGGTAATAATCAGGTTAGGCGCTGCTATATTGAATCCATCCGGCGAAAATCCGCCTGTCAGTATGATCTTTATACCAGAATCACTCAAATTGTTTTTTTTAATAAGCTGATTTATTCTACTTATAACTTCATTTCTAGTCATTTTAATAACGAGTCGCATCAATTCAGCGGAGCGAAAAAAACGATCAAGATGATCTTCAAGGAACACTGGTTGACCATCAATGGTCATAAAAAAATCAAAGATTCCATAGCCTCTTTGAACAGCTAGGTCTGAGATATTAACCTGGGCATCATCGGCTGGGATTAAAGAATCATTGACCCAAACATAGTTTGCACTCATTATTATGATTGTTTATTTTTTTTATAGAATTGGAATTAATGATCAAATGAAAGAGCTTCAATGGTATGGCCATTGCATCCATTCCTAGTTTTTGATACCATACAATATTAGTAAAAATCTGATTTATAAATTAGAATATGTACTTATTAGGGATTGAGATATTTTTTTTGATTGAGAAGAATTAGTCTTATTTAATGGTTCACCCACCAACGGCTCTTACAGGGCTTTGATGATTTGTATTAAGGATGCTTTTATAGCTAACTACCTGTCTAATACCGCGCAAGACGGTTAATACAATTTTTATTCTCCGCCACGCTCGCTCCAAAGGAGTCCTACGGACACAGACCTTTAATAACCGTTGTTCCGCATTGACTGGTGCGGCAATTACTTAATTAGCCCTCGCAGAACCTTTCATAGCAGCAGGCGCAGCGGTGGGATTTATTCGCTTTTGTTTATTGTTTTTTCAAGGCACTCATGGTCTCGTCGTACCGCCTCGGCATTGGTACTTTTTTCCTACAGAAAAAGGTAAGGCCCCCGCGGCTATGAGCGGAATGGAATTATAAAATGCTTGGTGGGTAACACCAAGCATTGGGTAAATTAGTTATTTGATAAAAATTAATTTTTGCCTGTGGCAAAGATTATTCGTGTCTTTTGTCTTGAAACAAAAGGCACCAAAAGTTCAAGAAAGAACGATGCTTCCACCGCACAGGGCAAAACACCTGGCCCGCCGTTCTTTCATCCCACCGCGCGGATATTGTAGTTCATTTTTTATTTATTCTTTTTAGTTAAAATCTGACAGAGTACTAAAGTGATCGTTAGTGGGGGTTATGAAGGTTCATCCACAAACGGCTACGTACAGGGCTTTGATTTTTGTATTTAGGATGCTCAATTTGAACTTACGGCCCTGTCCAATGCCGCGCAAGACGGATATTAAAATGCAATCCAATTATTTTTCTCCGCCACGCTTGCTCCAAAGGAGTCCTACGGACACAGACCTTTAATAACCTCTCTTCCGTCCCGATAGCTATCGGGATCAGGTGCGGCAATTACAGACCCAGCCCTCGCACTGCCTTTCATAGCAGCAGGCGCAGCGGTGGGATTTATTCGATTTTGTTTATTGTTTTTTCAAGGCACTCATGGTCTCGTCGTACCGCCTCGGCTTGGTACTTTTTTCCTACAGAAAAAGGTAAGGCCCTCGCGTCCATGAGCGGGAGTAGTTTTATATAGTTTACTTAGCTAACTCCAAGCACAGGAAAACTTATATCAATCTTAAACAAATCGTCCATTCACTGAACCTCCGTTCACCTATCTTCCGCCTTGGCTGGTGCGGCAATTACTGTCCCAGCCTTCGCAGAATCTTTCATAGCATCAGGCGCAGCGGTAGCGTTTTGGTTCTTTTTTGCTACAGAAAAAGAACTAGGCCCCCGCGGCTATGAGCGGAATGAAATTATAAAATGCTTGGTGGGTACCACCAAGCACC
>CANKAT010000094.1 GCA_947479815.1 Sphingobacteriaceae bacterium | reverse complement strand
TTTGCAAGGATCTGATTGTAAAAAAATCATAATTCTGGTATATTAGAAAGAAATATTAACTCAATTTTTAAATCTTATTCATAAGATTTCAAGAGATTACAATTCGAGGTAAATAATGGAATCGTTTTTTAGATCAATTATTCATTAACCATCAACATGGAAATAAATTTTATAAACAATTATCGGAATATATTGAAAACATTTTTTTGTCTTTCAATGGCATTAATTTTATCCATCAACAATGGGTTTGCTTGGAATAATCCGGGGAAGTTGAAAGCTAAAAAACCCAACATCATCTTTATTGCTATTGATGATCTCAATGATTGGATCAATCCACTGGAGCTAGGAGGAATGCCAGGATTAAAAACCCCTAATTTTGATAGGCTAAGGAAGATGTCCATGTCATTTACCAATGCACATATTCCATCTCCGGCATGTGCACCTTCACGTGTGGCAATCATGACCGGAGTAAGTCCTGCAAGATCCGGCATTACAGGATGGAAGAATCCGGATTGGCGTGCTGTTCCGGCATTAAGCAGCCTCCTTACCATGGAGCAATTTTTTAAAGACAAAGGATATCAAACCTTAGCCGGTGGTAAAATTTATCATACCTTGGCTCCACCAAGGGCTGTTGTCAATCAATCAGAAGCCAAAGGCTGGGATTATTATTATCCAAGTTTGAATGTGCCCATTCCATTTCAGGTAAGAGCTCCTGAGTCAATTATTTCGCCTAAAAATTTTAAAGGAGTTCAGCCCGAATATTTTACCTGGGGTCCGATCAACCTTGGAGACGAATACATGGCTGATTATCATATCGCAGAATGGGCAAAGCATGAACTCTCACAAAAACGAGATAAACCCTTATTCTTAGCAGTTGGATTAACCAAGCCCCATGATCCATGGGAAGTACCACAAAAATACTTCGACATGTATCCACTTCAATCTGTCCCTGATCTTGAAATTAAGGAAGATGACCTCGAAGATGCTTTTATACATGGCAGAAGGCCTTTGCATCGGTTTATTATTGACAATGATCAGGTTAAGAAGGTTATTCAAGCATATATGGCAACTATTTCATTTACAGATGCGATGCTCGGTAAATTACTGGATGATCTAGAAGCAACAGGCTATTTAAATAATTCAATTTTGATGGTTTGGTCTGATCATGGTATGCACATGGGAGAAAAAGAAAATTGGGAAAAGTTTACGCTTTGGGAACGTTCAACCAGAGCTCCAATGTTTATTATGGCACCGGGTGTAACTAAGCCTGGTTCAACTACCAATGTTCCGGTTTCTATGATGGATATGTTCCCTACCTTAGCAGAATTGACGGGCGAAAAAATCCCTGAGTATTGTGATGGAGAAAGCCTTGTCCCGATGCTTAAGAACAAGAGCTTTGTTCATGAGCCTGCTTTTACAGCTTATTTAATGAATGAAGAAGGTGGTACCAACTCAGGTGATGGATATACCATCCGAACAAACAGATACCGATACATTTATTATCCATTCATCAATCTAGAAGAGCTATACGACCATGATATTGATAAAAATGAATGGGATAATATAGCGTATAAGTCAGCAAGTAAGAATATCATTAAAGAACATCGGAAATTGCTTTTAGATCAGGTGCCTGATTTGAAATGGAAGAATGAAGATCCAAAAGGATACCTTATAACAAAGGATGGAAATGTGAGAAAGAAGGATTATATCAAAATAGCTGATTTGAAAAACATGAAATGGGGTCTTTAATACATTTAATTCTGTGCGTTTAGAATGCTATTACTATAAATACGAATGAAGATCCCAAATATATTTTACCTCTTGATTTGTGCGATATTTTTCGCAGTTAGCTCATGCAGTCAGGATAAAAAAACCGCAGATCAGAGTCTTAACTCTAAGGCTGCCACTCCTGTAAGCCTTGCAGATATTTCTTTTAATGGAGATACTTCTAGTTTGGGTATGGTGAAGATCCCTGCTGGTACATATATGATGGGTGGTGATAATCAGCAAGCCTCAGAGGATGAATATCCAAAGCATAAGGTAATAATCGATGCTTTTTTGATCGATCAACATGAAGTGACCAATGATCAGTTTGCCAAATTTATAGCAAGTACAGGATACTTAACCACTGCAGAAAGAAAACCGGATTGGGAAGAATTGAAAAAACAATTGCCTCCTGACACCCCTAAGCCTGATGAATCATTATTAGTCGCAGCATCCTTGGTTTTTACTCCTCCCGCACAAAAGGTTGATTTGAATGATTATTCACAATGGTGGAGCTGGGTTCCCGGTGCAAGCTGGAAGCATCCTGAAGGTCCGGGGAGTGATATCAATTCAAAAGGTAACTATCCGGTTGTACATGTTAGCTGGGACGATGCGATGGCCTATTGCAAATGGGCTGGAAAACGACTCCCAACTGAGGCTGAATGGGAATATGCTTCAAGAGGAGGTTTGATCAATAATGTATACCCTTGGGGAAATGAGCATGTTAATACTGGGAAACCCAAAGCCAATACCTGGGAAGGGAGCTTTCCTAATATCAATAATGCACGTGATAAATTTACCGGAATCGCTCCTGTAAAGTCTTTTGCTCCCAATGGCTATCATTTATATGATATGGCCGGAAATGTATGGGAATGGTGCTCAGATTGGTATAGGAATGATTATTATAAGATTGCGAATAATCCATCTGGCATTAAAAATCCACAAGGCCCCGCCGATAGTTATGATCCTGATGAACCTTATACTCCCAAAAGAGTGTCAAGGGGAGGATCATTCATGTGCAATGAATCCTATTGTTCTGGCTATAGAGCAGCCCGCCGCATGAAAAGCTCTCCTGATTCAGGAATGAGTAATTTAGGTTTTAGATGTGTGAAATAATCATTAATGGATCTAAATGAAAAAGTATACTTTTTATTCAAACCTCCTATTAGTAATTACAGGATTAATTGTGATAAGCTCAATTTATTACTGTTCCGAGACTGGAAAAGCGGATCCTGTTAAAGCTAAATCTTTGAAAGCAAGTAGTAAAAAGGTAAATAAACCAAGCTGTTGCATTAGCGGAATACCTGCTAGATTCCCTGTTAAAAGTTCTGTAGAAAATTGATTAATAAAATAAATAGACGCAAAATGCAATATGATTTATTGGTGAGTTTGATTTTTTATTTATTAACTTGAAAAAAATTAAGTTTTTCATATGTCTCTTCATGCATCATATTCTGATTTAGAATTGCTGGATTTGATTCGGTTGGGAGATAAAATGGCCTTTTCAGAAATTTATAGCAGATACTGGAAAAAGGTGTTTACCGTTGCTTCTAATAAAATTGGCCAGCTAGAAGAAGCTGAGGAAATTGTTCAGGATATATTTATCTCACTTTGGGACAGGAGGGAATCAATCATAATTACCACAAGTCTTAATGCTTATCTAGCGGTCTCTGTTAAATATAGAGTGATCAAGATCCTTGCAAAACGGAGTCTGTATAATAAATACGCTGATTATAGTTTAAATGTTATTCCAATTTCATCTAATTCAACTGAAGACTGGTTGGAGTTTGAAGAGCTCAAGTCTCGATTAGAAATACTTGTTTCAAATCTTCCCGAAAAGTGCCGCCTGGTATATAAAATGAGTCGCGAAAATGGCATGTCACAAAAGCAAATAGCCGAAGAATTTTGCATTTCTGAAAAGACCGTCGAAGCTCATATTGGCAAAGCTCTTAAAGTTCTAAGAACTGGCCTTGGCCAGTTATTCCTATAAACAATTCTTATTTAAAAAATAATATTTTCAACTGGACTAAGGGATTCACCTTGGTAAAAGTACTTGTATATAAATACCCGATACATGAAACCTTTAAGTTCAGACGAACGATATCAGGAATTGGCCTTAAAATGGCTTAACAATACCATTACTCCAGAAGAGAAGGGGGCGTTTGCTCAATGGTACAATTTCGCGCAAGATAAAAATATCATTCTGCCAGAAAATTACGTGAGTAATGAAAAGGAACTGGAAGCACGTATTTTTTCCGAAATTAAAAATGCTATATCTGCTGAATCTATTCCATCTACCCATAAAAAATATAGATGGTATTATGCAGCATCTGCTGCAGCAATAATTGCTGTAGTTTTTTCTATCACGATTCATTTTACTTCAGAAATTAAAGAAACTGAAAAATTTGTTGCAAAAGAGATTATCAATAAGCCTTTAGTTCAAACTCCGAAAAAAGATATACCTGTTACATCAATAGAAAAATCTGAACTGTTAACGGAAAATGATATAGAGCCCGGCGATGATAAAGCAATTCTTACTTTGGGTGATGGTACAAAGATTATCTTGGATGATGCTCAAAATGGTGTACTTGCAAATCAGGGAGGAAATAGCATCCTGAAAGCAGCTGAAGGAGAATTGATCTATTCATTCTCAGCTGAAAGCAATTTACAACTACCAGAAGATAATTCAGATAATATCATTTTTAATACCATCGAAACACCTAAAGGCGGTAAATTTCAGGTTAGACTTCCAGATGGTAGCAAGGTTTGGTTAAATGCAGCATCTTCACTTCGATTTCCAACAAAGTTTGCAGGATCTAAGAGACAAGTTGAACTGCATGGTGAAGCTTACTTTGAAGTAGCCCATGATGAATCGAAAATTTTTGAAGTGAATACCCGAAATCAGATGGTGCAAGTTTTTGGAACGCACTTTAATATCAATGCATACGAAGACGAACCCTCTGTGAATACCACCTTATTAGAAGGTAGTGTTAGAATTTCAGATATACGAACCAATATTTCACAGATGCTAAGACCTGGAGAACAGTCCAAGTTAACTGAGCGCATCGAGGTTATTAATGTTAAAAATACGGCTGAGGCTGTAGCATGGAAGGAAGGCTATTTTCAGTTCCATGAGGCAGATATTAAGACAGTTATGCGTCAAATTGAACGCTGGTATGATGTATCCATTATATATGAGGGTGATATGCCAAATTATCGTTTTGGAGGAGAAATTGAAAGGAGTTTAAGTTTAATACAAGTTCTTAAAGTATTGGAAAAAACTAAAGTTCATTTCAGATTAGAAGGAAGGGAGGTTATCGTAATGCCATAATGTTTACAAAAAAACAAACCAGAAGCGTTGCAGCGCCCCTGGTTAAAGTTTTGCCAAATAAAATTGATTAACAAACCATATTCATCAACAAAACAATCAAATGTATGAATTCTCTTACTAATAATGGGTATTGCATGAGCAATATTCGAGAACATGTCTGCTTTAAATCAGACTCACCAAACCATACAAAGCTACATCATATTAGAGCCATATCGGCCAATATGTTGCTTTACAAACAATTAGGACGGATTATGAAATTGACCTTCATTTTAATTCTGGTCACTTTAATGAATGTTTATTCGACCGGATATTCACAAAAAGTAACTTTAGTAGGTAAACATGCCCCACTCGAAGAATTTTTCTCGACTATTAAACAACAAACGGGCTATGTATTTTTTTACGATTTAAATTTGCTTAAAACAGCAAAACCTGTTACACTGAAAGTAGTTGATACAGAATTGTCAGAGGTTCTTGATCTACTTTTTGATGATCAGCCTTTGGATTATAGTATTGAGAACAAGACTATTGTGATCAGTGAAAAGTTAACTTCTAAAAGTCGCAAAGCCTTAAAAAATGCACCTTTTATATTAATGGATATCAGAGGAAAGGTTGTTGATTCTAAAGGGGAAACTCTTCCTGGAGTCAGTGTTAGGGTTAAGGGGTCCAATGTAGGAACAACAACTGATTTACAGGGAAATTATTCTCTCAATGCTCCTGATAACGGAACTCTGATATTTAGCTATATCGGATACATCAGTCAGGAAGTGACAATTAGCGGCCGAACATCTGTTAATATTACTTTGAAGGAAGATCAACAAGTTTTAGGTGAAGTGGTAGTAACCGCTCTGGGTATCGAAAGATCCTCTAAATCCTTAAACTATGCAGCCCAGACTGTTAAAACAGCTGATCTTAATCAGGCTAAAGAAACAAATCTGATCAATTCCCTGGCTGGAAAAGTTGCCGGTGTAACTATTACCAAAAATGCAACTGGCCCTGGTAGTTCTTCAAATGTAGTTTTACGTGGTCAAAGGTCTGTATTCGGAAGTAACCAACCTTTATATGTTATTGATGGTGTTCCTATGGATAATACAAGTCGTGAAGTAGGAACAGGAGGTACTCATGGAAGTAGGGATGGGGGTGATGGTATAGGCATGCTGAATAGCGATGATATTGAGACTATGACTATCCTAAAGGGTGCTTCAGCTGCGGCATTATATGGAAGTGCTGGACAAAATGGTGCAATCATTATCACAACCAAAAGAGGAAAATCAGGTAAGATTACAGTTGATTATACCGGAAATACCACTGTTGATCGCCCATTTATCCTTCCTGAAGTACAGGCAGAATACGGACAAGGTGCTGCAGGTGTTTATAATGCAAACTCTGAAACTAGCTGGGGTCCAAAAATTACGGGACAAACAATTACCTTATGGAATGGGAAGCAAGTGGCCATGCAAGGTCAGCCCAATCGTATAAAAGATTTTTATCGAGATGGATCAAGTTTGACAAATACCATTGGAATTAGCGGTGGTAGTGAGAAAATGCAAACCTATTTTTCATATGGTAATAATAAGGCAAATGGTATTCTTCAAAATCATACTTTAGATAGACACAATTTTGATTTTAAGATAGATAATACTATTACTGACAAACTTTCATTCTTCACAAAGCTTAGCTATATCGTTGAAGATGTCGATAATAAACCGTTTACTGGCGAAAGAAATGATGCAACAGGTAGTATATATCATGCTCCGGCTTCCATTCCACTGAGTGAAATGCAGAATTACGAGTATACTGATGCTTTGGGTAACCTTAGACAAAGCTATTGGCTTCCAGGCTCTATTTACTTGTCGAACCCATACTGGAAGATGAACAGGCAGGTGTTCTTTGAACAAAAGCGCCGCATGATTGGACTGTTACAAGCAAAATATAAATTCACAGACTGGTTGGATCTTCAAGTAAGAGGGAGTATGGATAGAACTGACGAAAATACTGAGAATATACAGTATAATGATTCCTATGAACTTTCGGGAAATGGGAGCTATTATGAACTTTATAACGGAAACAGAAGGTTTACTAATGTGGATGCATTACTCTCCTTTAAAAGAGACATTACAAAGGATTTTAATTTAACCGGATATCTTGGAGGTTCAATTCAGGAAACCAAATATGAATCAATTAACACTCTTGCAAATGGTCTGAACAAACTGGATTACTTCTTTATGTCTAATGCAAAAAATCCAAGAACTTCAAACGTTATTGGCCAAACCCCACAAGTGCAGTCTGTGTATGGTACTTCGACCCTGTCATTTAAAGATTATCTTTATCTGGATATTACTGCCAGAAATGATTGGTCTTCTGCCTTACCTAAGGCGAATCAGTCTTATTTCTATCCATCTGTAGGATTGACAGCCATAATAACAGATATGCTCGATATGCCTAGCTGGATTTCTTATGGTAAGCTCAGGACTACTTATGCTAAAGCAGGTTTTGGCGGACAGCAATATTTGACTGATAATTATTTTTCGGTAGGGGCTGGTGGTGCCATAAATACTCCTAGTGTTAGATCACTCGGGAATTATCAACCGGAAATAACTACTTCGTTTGAAGCAGGGTTAGACTGGCGATTTTTCACCAACCGAATAGGCCTTGATGTCACCTATTATAAATCAGATACTAGAAATCAGTTGATTGCCCTGGCAGTTCCTAATGCCACACTTTTTAGTTCTCAGTATATCAATGCTGGATTGATTCGGAATAGTGGAGTAGAAGTTATGTTAAGTGGTGCGCCAATCAGAAATAAGAATTTTTCTTGGAACATAATGGCTAATTTCTCTAAAAATGTGAATAATATTGTGGAGTTATCACCGAGGTTAAAAACAGCAGTTTTAGGGGATGATAGACAGGTTCTCGAAACAGTTGAAGAAGGCAAGTCCTTCGGCGAAATGTATATGGCCGAATGGAGTAAAGATGCCCAAGGCAGAAGGTTAGTTAGTGCTGCAGGGGTTCCAATTCTTACCGGGAAAACAGCTTATGCAGGAAATTATAATCCTAATTATCAGCTTGGTGTAAACAATTCATTCACTTTTAAAAATCTTAATCTTAGTTTCTTATTAGATTACAGAAATGGCGGTACAGTTGTAGCCGGTACTTTGGCTGCAATGGATGTGAGTGGTAACTCGAAAAATTCTCTTCAATATAGAGAAACTGGGATTGTTGTGGATGGTTATACTACAGCCGGTGTAAAAAATACAACATCAATTACTGCAGAAAGATATTGGCAATCATTAGGTAACAGAACACCTGTAAAGGATTTTTATGCTTTTTCTGCGACTAACCTTAGGCTTAGAGAGGTTGTACTTGGCTATAGAATTCCAAATCAGCTTGTTCAAAAAACAGGATTCATTAAGAATGCTAGATTATCATTGGTTGGAAGGAATCTTCTTTTCTTAAAGAAGTATGCGCCTTACGATCCTGAGATTGCTACTGCAGTAACTAATAGAGGTGGTATGGAATACTCTTCTTTACCTACAACCCGTAATATTGGTCTTAGCTTGAATGCATCATTCTAATAGCTAATTGGCTATTGGAATTAAATATTATTATTAATATTAAATTGAATACAATGAAAACTCAAAAATCATTATATAGAAAATGGGCCTTCAGACTGATGCTATTTTTAGCACCAATTGTAATATTGACTGCCTGTACTAAAAATTTTGAAGAAATAAATAAAAGACCGGATGGTTTAAAGGAACTCACTGCCCCAGATTTGCGTAGTTTATTTCCGGGTGCATTAGTTGCCGGAGGTGGAATAGGTTATAACGAAACGAGTATGCTCTTGTTTCCTGGAGTATACTCTCAACATTTTGCCGGTACAAACATTAATCAGGAGTCTCATAGATATGTTATTGTGCAAAGATGGCAAGACATATGGCCTGGAACCTATGTGAATGCAATGCCTAAATTAGTAAATATCATTGCAGCCACACAAGGTGGAAAAGAACCTAGCATGAATGCAATAGCTAGAATGTGGAAAGTTTTCTGTTTTATGCGTGTGACTGACGAGTGGGGGCCAATTCCATATTCCAAAATTGGTAAGGATACAACAGTTGTGAGTTATGATGATCAAAAGAGTATTTATTTTGATTTCTTCAAAGAACTGGATGAAGCAACGACAGATCT
>CANKAT010000093.1 GCA_947479815.1 Sphingobacteriaceae bacterium | reverse complement strand
GGAGATATAGTATCATTAATAGTACCAGCTGAAGTCTGGAAATTTTCAACTCCAAATAAATAAGAATTAGCTAGAACTAAAAGAAGAAAGAATACTGAATTAATTAAATTTTTTAACATTTAAAAATTATAAATATTTGATTTATAAATTATTATATATAATTTATTTATGCAATAGTCTATTTATTTATTCTCGAAATACAGATAAAACACTTTGCTTAATTGGCTTCCAAGAAGCTCCCAATCTTTAGCCATTGGTGCCTTATTAAGCCCCTTTGCCCATTCATAATTGAGTTCATAAACAAAAGCATCTATACCAAAACGCTTGGCTAATCCTTCACCAAAAGAGCCTGGATTTTTAACATGTGAAGAGCCTTCGGTAAACCAAGTATGATTGTATAATAGGTTTTCCAATCTTTTCATATTCCCTATATAAGCAGCATTGTCAGAAGTTGGAAGATTTACATGAATATTTCCTCCCTGATCGTTATGCAGGTCGATTGCCAAATTTGGCTTTTTCCCCTTCTTTATCATCATATTCAGCCAGTTCTCGAAAGCGAATTTCTCAGGGGTTAGAACTTTGTCGGCAGGAAAATTCCATTCCCTATTGAGATCCTTCCCTAAGGTATTAAAACGGGTCCTTCCACGCGATACTCCATCTTTATTCGCCATTGGCATTATATAAACGCAATAACGCTTTAAAAATGGAGCAGAATCTTTTTGAAGTAGTTTTTTAATCAAACCCTGCACTACCCAATTACCACCCGGTTCCCAGGAATGGGCTCTTGCCCTTAAAAAAATACTGAAAGGTGCTTCAGGATCTCCCAGCCTAATGATCTCTAGTTTACGCCCCTCAACGGTTTTTCCAATATCTGTAATTTCTACAAGCGGGTTTTTTCTTATTTCATTTAACAGTTTGTCTAGGTCGCTGATGCGATAAGGTTCTACACTGGCAAGATAAATTTTATCACTTTTCATACGAATTTTAATCCTTAGCTGATTGCCTGAAATAAAATCAGTCGGAATTATTGACCAATTAACACCATCTTCCGAGATCAAACAGTTTGTTTTTTCAGATACCGGAATTCCTGTCATCCCATTCCAGATGTTTTCAAAATTCTTTAGAAGAAGAGTCACTTCTGTTCCTGAATCAGCTTCAAGCTGAAAATGCCAATGTCCATTTGCTCGATTTATCGATGAACGCTCATGATCATAATTAAGACTAATATTAACAATGCCTAGTGAATCTATTGCCCAGTCAAGTTGAGAAGCATTTTCAAAATTAGTATTGATAAATCTAAATCGATTTTTAGTTGAATCCGGATTTTCAAAATAAGAATTAACATCTTCACGATTACCCCAATGCATCACAGCGAAAACATTCAGATTAAAGAGAATGAAAGAAAATACAAGAAAAAATATCTTTGTAAAATCAGTATTCATGTTAAATATATTTTTCATCTAATTATAGAATTCGAATAAAATTCCTAAATCAAAAGGCTTAAAATGTGCCAGCTTTTAATTTATTCAGTGTGTAGCAAATGATTTTATTTGCCAGATCATCTCCATCTGAAGTTTTTATATTACCAAGGCTTAACTCATAAACATAACCTGGTTTTAAAGAACTTAGAGTTAGTGATATTTTCTTGTGGTCATCCGAAATTTCAATTTTAGTAACAGGAATAGTATTAATATCCATTTGGTCAGAACCGTACTTACTATGATATTGATAATAATAATTACGGAATTTATAATTTACAATATCGGTAGCAGTTGATGCATCAAGAGCTTGTGTGAATGTAAGATCGAAGCCTTTTTCAGTTAAATTCATGCTGTAAATATCAGCAGGTTGTTTACCTGTAAAAGCTATACGCTGGATACCTTGATCACCAAGCCATCCATGTGAGTTTTGCCCGATCCATAAACTACCATCGGGGCCAAAAACTAAACGATTATTACCTTTACGCAAGCCATTGCCGTCAAAAAAAGGAAGACAAGCTCCTTGTAATTCACCTCCAACACGTTCAAGCATTACTCTTACAATACGTTCTTTATTCATCTCGCCTACTAGTAGCTGACCTGAAAAAGGTCCGAATTTACCTTCTGTTCTATCGCAAAGAGGCTGGGTTGGTGAATTGGCCATTATTCCATGTGGAAATAAAACAGCACCTCTAGTTCGCATACTGTCCAAAACGGAGAGCGGTAATAAAAATGGATTGCCTTTGTTCCAGCCTTTTTGCCAAACTAAGCTTCCAGGATGACCATAAAACTTTCCTTCCTGCACATGATGTAGGGCACTAGTACCAATCCAATCACCTTGATTATCAGTTGCAAACAGATTGCCGTCCAAATCAAAACCTATTCCGTTCGGTGAACGAAAACCTGAAGCAAATGGTTTTAAAACACCATCAGGACTAAGTTTCATTACCCAACCTCGGTAAGGCACATTTGAAAACATCTGACCCTTACTACCTTGTTCCCTTCCTAGTGGATTTATTTCGCCACGTACTATAGGCCTGATATTGCCTGCTCCAGATGAAGAGTTTAATGCAATAAAAAGGTTACCATTATTATCTTTAACAGGTCCATAATTGAATTCATGGTAATTTCCTGAAATACCGAAATCATCTGTTACTTTTTCATACAGATCAGCAGTTCCATCGCCATCTGTATCTTTTACCCTTGTCAATTCAGGACGTTGTATTATCAATAATTCAGAATTGCTGACCACCAAAATACCAAGTGGATCATGAAGTCCTTCTGCAAATAATTTCCATTTTTTAGTAGACGGTTCATAGGTCATTACCTCTCCTCTGGTAAAACATGCTACAAGACGGCCATCAGGTAAAAATTCAACTGCACCGGTTTCACTTGTCAAACCTTCAGGCATAGGTATAGTTTCTATCCTATATGATTCATTTTTATCCTGAGCAATGAGTGATTGTATTTCGGTAAAAAATAAAATCCCAATCAAAAACCTAGTAATTGTTTTAGCTATCATAACAAACCTCCTTCCTTTCTGCTCATAGTAATCGAGAAATCAATAGCCTGTTTAGGTACTAATTTCAATTTTCCATTTTTCCATTTACCAGCCGAAGAAATATAGCTTACTCCGTCAGCAGGATTTGTATTAAACCATACTATTTTATTACCATCAGGTATTCTAAATTTCCTAATCAAGCCTGTACCATCATTATTAGGCATTATCAACTCATAAACATTTATACCATTAAGTGTATAATGAAATTCCGGATATCTGTTTATAAGTGAATATCCTTTATAATCAACAACCTGAATACTATCTTGATTACCAATTGATAATGGAAATTCTGTTTTATCGCTAAAAAATAGTGTACCTACTACCTTGGCCAAGACATCTCCCTTACCCTTCCAAAGTTCTGAATTATCAAGGAACCCTCCAGTCCAGGCAAAACGCAATTTACACGTACTTGCATCCCAACAATAAGACAGATTGCCTGGAAGACTTACTGCAATAGCTGCAGGGCTTGCTCCTTCAATAAAAATCCGATATAAATAAGGTGATACTGGTTTATAGGGATGGAGAGGTTTGATAGCTGTGGGCTTATTTCCCTCATTTACCTTATGTTCATTATGTTGATTAATTATAGCAGAATTATTGTCAAGCCTACGATTGGGAGGAATATTTAAATCATTTTTAAGCTCAGGAATTTTTCCATCAGAGTTAACATACATAGCTCCAAACATGATAAAACCATGTCCAGGAAGCGTACATACATACGGATAAACACCAGCTTGTTGAGGTGCTATAAAATTAAGTGTCTTGGTCTGATTGGGATTGACAACAGGAATTGACCATAAAACAGAGGCCGACCTAGGAATATAATCCATCGATGGCCCCTTCTCTCCTAATTGAAGTGCTTCATTGACAATTTCCAGACGAGATCCAGGTTTAGTGATTAGCAGATTATGACTCATATCATCACTATTACTGAAGATCAGTTTCACCTTTTCTCCTGGTTTTACATGGAACCTTACTTGATCAAATTGCAGTCCAACCAGTACATTAATTTTAACAGTGGTTACAGTATCTGCAATCTGATTGGCAAAAAGCTGTTTCATTGAAAATATTAGGAAAGTCAACAACACTATTTTCTTGTAAGGTTTCATTTTCAAAATCTAGACTGCAAATTAAGATTAAAACATGCTTTCATAATGCTCCGAAGGTTCAAAAATCGCACCGCTTCTTTGATAAAAATCGGGACTAAGCTCAAAAACTCCATTTTTTACGTTCATCCAAGAAGCATGTTTTCCAGGATGATAAGCAATCATATTATTCCAATTTACATAGTTCATATTGCCATTGGTTTCCATTAATCCCATATTAATACCAGGAAAAGGAGCCAAATGAGCAGCTAAATTTTTATGCCAATCAATTAGTATTGGGTTTACTGTTAAGTCGGCACAAAGACAAGGAATATTTCTTTCTGCAGCGAGTTTCGCAATTTTTACAGATAAACTCAGGGTTTTAGCAATTCCTTTCAATACCAGAACATTATAGCCAAGATCAAGCCTTCTAAGTGCAGATTCTTCGTCATGAACGCTTTCGTCAGCGGCAATAAGAATACCCACATCAGAAACATTTTCAGTATTAGACTCATTTAGTGGTTCTTCAATGAGTAAAATTTGGTCAAAGGCACCTATTTTTTTTGCATGATCCAAGTATTTCAGGAGACTTTCCTTTTTCTCATATCGGGCATTAGCATCCATTGTATAGATCAGTTTACCGTTAGAAGTATAATCGGTACGAAGATCTTTTAGTGTATGATGTATTAAACTAAGCCTTTCCATATCGGCCTTTAACATTTCAGACTGGGTTCCAGGTGAGCCAGTTTTGACTTTAAAAACGAAATATCCTTTTTGAGCTGCCCCTAAGAGGTCTTGCATCGGCATCCCATATGGAATTTGATACATAATAGCAATTTTATCATTTTGATGTGAGAGAGCCTCTTTAAAAGGCCTAGGTATCATCGTCTCAAAGCTTTTGTAGTTGTTTTCAGCTGCATAAACTAACCAGGCTGCATTATCAACACTCACAAGAGCATTGTACACAAAGTTGATATTCAGATCAGATTTTCCTGTAATCCTTTTACCCTCCGAAATTACTTCGGGCAATATTTTATCCAAAAGATCTATAGGAGTATAAAAAGATGTTTGTTTGACCAGATCTAGAGCCTTATTAGTAAGGGCATGCATCATTGAATTGCCTTTGGCTTCTGAATGCAAGGAAAACAGGTCAGCATCGCCATAAAGAACACTTTGAGTAGCAATTCCTGTTTTTGAAATACCTGAAGCAGTAGTCAGATTGGATGCCGTCTGCCAAAGTTCAGTCAAATAGCCCCCTTTGAACCCAAATGGACGAATAAGTTTTTCACGTTCATAGACACAAGCAGCATTAACAATTCTTATCTTTTTTTTACCAATCAATGCACTGGCATTTAGTAAGGGTAAATCAAATGCACTAAATGCAGTCAAAAGACCAGCTCCTTTTACAAATTTTCTTCTGTCCATCATGGGTTGACCCTAAAGCCATTAAAGGTCTATACTTAAAATTCGGAAAGCAGTAATTGCTTCACAAATTCATCGTCAATTAAATGTGGGTAGGCCAAACAAACACGATCAATCTCTTCCATTTGCCCAGGAGAAAGCTCCTCATTTGGATTCAGGCACCAGCGTCCTTCAAGCAATCCTTGTCTTCTTAATACTTCATGAATACCAGGAATACAACCATGGAAACTATTTGCAGAATCAAAAATCGCAGCATTCATATCTGTTACTTCAATACCTTTGGTAAGTAATTCAGCAATACCTTTATTCGCATTTAACTTACAGGCCTTTATTTCTTCAAGTAAATCAACTGCGCTTTTTGTCCATACTGCCCAATGGCCAAGCAAACCTCCCACAAACTCTTTTTCAACTTTCTTACCTTTAATATCAAAGCTGTATTTGGTCAATAGATCAGGTATGATATTATCATCATTACCTGTATAAAGATCTATTTCATTACATCTAGAAGATGTACAAACTGCCCGTACCACATCCAATGTCTGGTAACGGTTAAACGCAGCAATTTTTATAGCTTCTATATTTTTGATCTCAGCAAACTCCTGCCAAAAATCATAGGTAAAAATTCGTCCACCAACTGATGGCTGCAGATAAAATCCAATAACAGGTATCACTGCAGCAACATCTCTTACTCGCTGCAGAATATCTTTTTCAGTCCAGTTCTGAAGTCCACCCATACTAAGCAAACCCAGATCATAACCATATTTCAAGGCTATTTCAGCTTCACTCACTGCCTGAGCAGTAGGTCCGCAAAGACCTGAAACCTTAATAAAAGGCCTGCCAACATGATTTGCAGAATCAAGTTCTTCTGATACCACCCTTAAAACGGTCTCAAATAAATTAATTTTAGGGTCCCTTATCTCAAATTGTGTAGAATGAACTGCAACAGCAAGCCCTCCGGCACCTGTTGCCAGATAATACCGTGCAAGCCCTCGCTGCCGACCCTCATCGAATTGTCGTAATGAATTGAGAGCCAGTGGAATTGCTGGAATAACGGTACCATTATGCAATACACTTTTCAATGTAGGATCTAATGTTTTTGCTGACATATTTATATTCTAAAAAAATCTTTTAATCTAAAACTGGCCTTTTCTCTCCTGAAAATGTGTTGGCTTATTAATAGTCTTTCCACCAGCATGAAGCCATGAGACAGTCATTTCGATCATATCACGAACAGTTACTCTAGGATATCCAAAAAGTTTGTGTGCTTTTGATGCATTACTCAATAAAGCAGTAGGTTGAACTTCGTTTTCAAATACTGGTTCTTTTCCCAGCAACATTCCAAATTGTTCTGCCAACCATTTTAACGATAAAGTCTCTGGGCCAGTAACATTTAAAATATTTGCTGGAACATCACAATGTAATAATGAACGGATGGCAATTTCATTGGCATCTCCTTGCCAGATCACATTCACATTACCCGTTGTAAGATCTATCGCTCTTCCCTCATTTACAGATTTGGCAATTTCAAGCATTACTCCATAGCGAAGGTCGATTGCATAATTAAGTCTGTAGATGAGAGTTGGAATAGAATACCTTTCTGAGAAATATTGAAAAATGCGTTCTCTACCCAAGCATGACTGACCATATTCACCAACAGGAGCAGGAAGATGCTCTTCAGATAGTCCACCAGAGTTTATTGGAGTAAATGGATAAATATTTCCGGTTGAGAATGCTACAATTCGTGAATTTTTATAACGCTCAGCAACACGACCTGGAAGGTATGAATTCATTGCCCAGGTAAAAGGTTCTTTACCAGTAGTTCCAAATTTGGTACCGGCCAAATAAATGATGTTTTTAGCCTCAGGTAAACCGGCTAGATCTTTCTCATTAAGCAAATCTGCAGAAATAGTTTCAATTCCATCAGCTTCAAGTTCTTCACGCGTTCCAGCTTCAGAAAATCTGGATATTCCTATGATACGTTTATCAATCCCAGCACGAACGATCGCCTTTCTAGCTAATTTAGCCATGCTCGGGCCCATTTTACCTCCAACACCTAAAAGAATTATGTCACCATCAATTTTACTTATATCAGAAATTAAAGCTTCTGATGGTTTCAATAATTCTTGTTCTAATGCTTCTAATTCAGTCATTTTAGGATTTTAATATTAAAAAATAAATTAATTAAGTTTCTTATTTGCTTTTTGCCATTGCTGCAGCCTGGGTGGTCGTATAATATTTTGCAAGCATATTCGGAATCTCCCATGCAGGAAGTTCCCCAGTTTTTAAATACCCGAGATAGTTTTTTACAACCTCAGCAAAGTGCTCCTCATGTGGAACTTTATACTTATCTGGAATAAGCAACTCCCATAAATTTCCAGATTTAACTATTGATATACCAGGAAATTTACTTTGCAAACGGGCGATTGCCGACTGAAGCTCATTTACTGAGGCTGACTTTGAAATTTCAAGGTAAACTACAGGTTTATAATTTTGTTCTTTACCTTGCTTGATGAGTATGCTAGCCTTTGTTCCACGCATTTTGGCGAAATGAGTATCACCTGTTCCTTCTGGAGCCTCATAGTTCCATTTAATTCCAACCCTAGCATGAACATTTTTTAACGTATAATTCATTTCACCATTCGACATCACTTGTAGGGTTCCGTTCTTTACATATTTAGATAAATACTCAGGATAATTATCTTTCAGCGTTGACTTTTTAAACTGTTCCAAACTAAGTGAAGTTGACCACTCCTTTGCAGAGATCATTTTAACGTCAGTTTTGTAATCAAGAGACACATCAGGAAAGGAAGTCCACTGAATCAAATCTACCATATGGGTAGTAATATCGACAAGCCCGCGACCCTCCTGCTCAATATCAAAGAACCATGCCGGTCTGACCAAAGGTTTCCCAGAAACATTCTTATAAAAATGGTGCACACTCTCTTGCATAACCGCAGGATTATCAGGTGTTCCTTTTTCTAATTGACCGAAAAATAAAGTATCCTGACTAAGCGCACGTTGAATTACATAATAAATATTGAAACGCTCGGTCATGATATCGTATAAAAGCACTTTTTTATCTTTAGAAACTGCAAATGCTTTTTCAAGAGAATTAAAACCTTGCTGATCAATAGCTAATGGTTTATCAGCAAGTACATTTAAGCCCGAATCAATTGATCTACTGATATATGAGCTCTTACTTTTATTATTTCCAGATAGGATAACCACATTACCAGCCTTTTCACTGAACATCTTTTCGAGGTAATCAGGGCCCTTATAAATTTCGTGTTTCCAAGTAGTAGGATTTTCAGCACGAGTATTATAACTATCTACAAGTTTTAGATGATTTTCAAGTTCAGAACCCTCAGGTGCATAAACATGAACCACAGAATCTATACCAGCATACATCGACTTTTGCAATAAAGCAGCATGAAAATGCCCAGGGTCGAGTGTTATAATACGTACCTTTTGATCAATCTTTTTCATTTCATGAGGTATATTTTGACAACTATAGAATGAAAATAAAAGAAGAGTTAGATTGAAAATAAGAATAGAAGTTTTAAGAATTGAGGCTTTAATATTGTACATTATTTTGATGTTATAATTCACGAATTTCTATATTTTTAAAATAGGCTTTATTTCCATGATCCTGAAGTCCGATAAGGCCTACTTTTGACATTCCATAATCAGGATAATCTTTCCATTTTCCTTCTGTTTTTCTTTTGGTCCAATCTTTATCCCATGCTTTGAATTTAATAATTCTAATATCATTGAGCCAATGTTCTACTTTACCCTTCTTAAAAACTATTCTGCTGGTATTCC
>CANKAT010000092.1 GCA_947479815.1 Sphingobacteriaceae bacterium | reverse complement strand
TAATCTACATAGCTTATGATAATGTTTACCATTTTATCTGAGACATTTGGCATGGAATAATCTGCTACCGACCTAAAGCTTCTCAATTCACCTCGCTTTTGTGTAGAGATTTGTCTCAAGCCCTGCAAAATACGTTCAGGGTTTAAACCAACCATCATCACCACGGCTTCTTCCATTGCTTCAGGACGCTCATGTGCTTCCCGGATATTCAAAGCGGGAAAATTAAGAATAGACGATTCCTCAGAAATTGTTCCACTATCTGAAAGCACAGCATAGGAATTCAACTGCAGAGCGTTATAATCATTAAACCCCATAGGCTTCAGAAACTGTACCTCAGGATGCATTTTGACATTCATTTTATCAATCATTTTTTGAGTTCTGGGATGAGTGCTCACAATGATCGGCATATTATACTTTTCAGCAATGAGATTTAAACTCAACATCAGGCCTTCAAAATTCTTTGGATTACTTATATTCTCCTCTCTATGTGAAGAAACTACAAAGTACTCATGCCTTTTCAAATCCAGACGCTGAATAATATCTGAAGATTTGATTCTGGGGAGGTAATGATTTAATACTTCATACATAGGAGAACCTGTTTTGATAATCCTATCGGCAGGCAAGCCTTCCCTAAGTAAATATTCTCTGGCGATATCACTGTAGGTAAGGTTAACGTCGGAAATATGATCCACAATTTTACGATTGGTTTCTTCGGGAACACGTTGATCAAAACAACGATTTCCCGCCTCCATATGAAAAATTGGTATGCGACGTTTTTTTGCAGGTATTGCACAAAGACAGCTGTTCGTATCTCCCAAAATCAAAAATGCATCAGGTTTTTCGCTTTCCAGAAGAGGATCGATTTTAATTAAGATCTGACCAATAGTTTCAGTTGCCGTTACACCAGCAGCATTCAAAAAGAAATCAGGTTTACGTATACCAAGATCATCGAAAAAAATCTGATTTAATTCGTAATCATAATTCTGGCCGGTATGAACAATAATATGGTCAATAGCACTTGAATCATCCAGTTTAGCCATAACACGCGCTAATCTGATAATCTCAGGGCGGGTCCCAACAACGGTCATCACCTTTAATTTATTTTCCATATCTAATATTTTCTTGGGCTTATCTTATTCTTTGACTAAACTATCTCAAAAAAGGTATCATGATCTTTTTGATCATAAAATTCATTTGTCCAAAAGATAGTGTAAAGATTTTCATCTCCTATATTTTTAATATTGTGTGTATGCCATATAGGAATATCAACAAAAGATGGCTTGTCACCGTCCAAGTAAATCTCATGTACTTCTGGTGTTCCTATTTTCCTGAGTTGAATCAAAGCTAAACCCTTAATTACTACGAAACGTTCGATTTTTCGGGTATGGTAATGATTGCCCCTAATAATACCCGGTAAGGTAGTTGAAAAAGATACTTGCCCTCCGATATTTAATCGAATAATCTCGACGAAATCACCCCTAGAGTCAATATGTTGTAAATACTTAACCGGGTAGTGATTTTCGATCCTAATATATGCACGAAATGTGTTAAAAAGATGTAATTCAAAAGGGGTGTTCAATGCAGGTATTACACCGCCTTCTAAATATTGCAATTTATAAGATTCCAGCATATTTAAAATCTCAGAAACTTTGTATTCAGCAGTATGTGGTACATTTAAGAGACCTTTACCTGATTCAGTTCTGATTTCCCGAAGGAAAATTTTTACAAGTTCATCTATATAAATCAACTTTACCTGACCATCAACTTCAATTTTAGGACTTTCTCCATGTGTTAATTGATGGCAAAAGGTAGCAATGAAGGAATTATAGTAAGGATTTCCGAATGGCCCGAATACATTTGGAATTACCATTCCTGTAAATTTTGCCCCTTCTCTGTGGGCCCAATCTGCTAAAAGTTGTCTGCCTTCTTTTTTACTTTTACCGTATAAGTTATCCAGTTCCTCTTGTGAAGAAGAAGAAAAGATAACATGCGGTTTTTTACCAGATGTTTGTAGTACATCAACCAGGTTTCTGACAAGTGTGATATTAGTTTGATAAATAATATCCGGATCATCATGTCGATTTAATGCTGCTAAGTGTACCACAACATCACATTGGCTCACAAACTCAGTCAGCTTAAGGTTATCGCTGAAAAAATCTCGCTGAAAACTTACTCTTTCAATCTCTTCATTAAACAGTCCTAGCGTATTGTAAAGATGTTGGCCTATAAAACCATTTTGACCGGTAATACCGACTTTAATCATATTATTAGTTCAAATTGATCATTCTGTTTAGTCTGAACAGAAAAAAAATTAATGGCAAAGATGATCTGCAAATTTCCTTTTAGCTGTTTTAGGGATTATTCACCAAATAAATTTCCTCCTGTTTCACCAAATATGTCACGGCGTATAATCGGAAGTTTAGAAAGCAACTCTTTCATCCCTTCTACTCCTAATTGATTTGTGTTATGAGAGTGATAATCCTCAATAATTGAAATATCAACTTCGCCTTCGGAAAAATATTGATTATAATTCAGGTTTCTATTATCTGCAGGAATTCTATAAAACATACCCATATCTTCGGCTTTAGCCATTTCTTCTCGTGTACACAAAGTTTCATACAATTTTTCTCCGTGGCGGGTTCCAATAATATGAATTTCATTTTCAGACTTACATAATTCTTTGACAGCCTGAGCTAAATGGGCAATTGTTCCGGCAGGTGCTTTATTAACAAACAAATCTCCAGAATTACCATGTTCAAAGGCAAAGAGAACTAATTCCACTGCTTCATCCAATGACATAAGAAATCGCGTCATATTGGGATCAGTCACAGTTAAAGGTAGACCTGATTTAATCTGATTAAGGAAAAGTGGAATTACTGACCCTCTTGATGCCATTACATTACCATAACGTGTCAGGCAAATAGTGGTATTACAACTATTTCGTGATGCTGCAATTGCTATCTTTTCCATCAATGCCTTTGAAATCCCCATTGCATTGATAGGATAAGCAGCTTTATCTGTACTTAAACAAATTACCTTAGAAACTTTGGCCGCTATAGCAGCGTCAATTACATTTTGGGTCCCAAATACATTGGTTTTGGTGGCTTCTATCGGAAAGAACTCACAGGAAGGAACTTGTTTTAAAGCAGCTGCATGAAATACATAATCAACACCTGTCATTGCACGTGCAACACTACTATAATCTCTAACATCTCCGATATAAAACTTCAATTTATCATTTTTAAGTTGAGTTCTCATATCGTCTTGCTTTTTCTCATCTCGCGAAAAAATCCGGATCTCTTTAAAATGATCTGTATTTAGAAAACGTTGAAGAACAGCATTGCCAAAAGATCCAGTGCCACCTGTTATTAATAGAATTTTATTTTTTAACATCCTTAAGTCTTTATTTTAAAAACTGATTGATCAAATTATCCTTTTCCTCCCAGCTTGGGTAATTAATTAAAACGGCTTTATACACTCCTTTAAATACAAACAGGCTTCCTGCTGCCGCACCTATTATGCCATAAGAACTAATAAGTTTTCCAATATCCTGAATATTGCCAGCCCCCCCCAACACTGTAAGAGGCAGAGAGATTGCTTGACGGATTTTTTCAGTAATATTCATATCATATCCTTTCATAATACCATCCTGATCAATTGAATTGACCACAATTTCTCCAGCACCCATTTGTTCCACCATTTTAGCGAATTCGACGGGATTTTTTCCGGAGCTATTTTGTCCGTTATGGGTATATAGTTCATAGCCCCCAAGGAGTTTCTTTTTAACGTCAATTACTACCACGACACTTTGACTCCCCACCCTTCCAGCTATATCAGCTATCAGTTCAGGATTTGATACAGCTGCCGAACTAATTGCAATTTTTTCCACACCCAAAGAAAAAATCCTTTGAGCTTGTTCAGCAGTTTTAATTCCTCCTCCGTAACAAAGTGGCATACGACATTCGGCTGCCAGGTTTTCAATCATTTTATAGTCTGGTTCAAGATGTAGTGTAGTCGCATCTATATCGAGTACCATCAGTTCATCACACTCTTTTTCATTAAATATTCGTACAGCGTTAATTGGATCACCAACATATTTATGATCTTTAAATTGCACTGATTTAACGAGACCTTTATCGTGAATAAGTAAGCAAGGTATAATTCTGGGACGCAGCATTTTAAAGATCGTAAAAATTTTTCAAGAGTTGAATTCCGAAATGATGACTCTTCTCCGGATGAAACTGAACCCCATAAATATTACTGTGATTAACAGCACATGTGAATTCAGCTCCGTACTCAACAGTTGCTATACTGTCGGAAGGATTATTACACTCGAAATAATAACTATGAAGGAAATAAAACCGGGCAGCATTTTCCAAATTAATCATTAGTGGATTTAGTGTAGGAACGTGAATGTCATTCCATCCCATATGGGGTAGACGGGTTGAATGTTCTAATGTAGATGAATCAATCTTTTTCACACTTGCAGGGATCCAGCCAAGACCCGGCAAACCACCTTCATCGCTTCTATTGGCCAGCATTTGCATACCTACACATATCCCCAATACAGGTACTTTTTGATTAAGGACCAAATCTTCGGAGGTTTCCCTCATCCCGGAGTCGCTAAACCTTTGCATAGCATAATGGAAATGTCCAACCCCCGGCAATATTAATTTTTCAGCCCCGGAAAGATCTTCTGGTTTTCGTGCTATTTTAACCTTCGAACCCAGTTTTTTGTAAATATTAACGAAAGCGTTTATATTTCCTACACCATAGTCGATTATTGCGATCATCTAAATAACCTTCTTTCAAGACCTAGAACTCTCATCACTTTGGCACCATAGTCAATTAAGTTTTTTTTGTTTTTATAATCCCGGAAAGTTTTGTTTTTCCCTTCGAAAATTTCCCTGAGTTCGTTAACAGGCATATCTAACTTATTTGCAACATATTTAAATTCATGAATTAAAAATTGTTCATCCATTTCAGGTTTAGAAATGCGCTCCATTGCGTCATCTTTGGTCATTTGGCCGGTCATTATCAGACTCGAGAAATGAGCACGGCGCTTATCATATCCAAACTTACGTGGCAGCCAATAATCTTCGTAAAAACGGGTGAATCTGGATTCATGATGTTTATGTTGAAACTTCTCCCAACCAAATTTTGAGTTGAGAAGATCTTCTACCTCATTTTTTATGTATGGAACCAGATTAAGTGGTTTGATAACTTCCATGCCCAGTATATACTTAAAATACAATTTATAAGTTAAAACATCAACAATGGGAAATGATTTTAATGGACGATTACCGAATTTCTTGTGGATGTCTTCTATCAGCATTTTATCAATACCAGCATATCCGCCCCATTCTTCAGGCTCTCTGCAACATTCTGTTGAGAAATTTGATCCTGTGAGAACATACTTGATTTTGCATTTCCTGGCAAATTTGTACAAGGCAGAAAAAAAAGCATAATCTTGCGGAAGATCTTGATCTGCAATTTGAGCCTTCAGAAAAGAAACCTGAAGGTCTTTCATTTCTTCCCAATTGATCACCTCAGTATAGAGATCCAGGCCCAGTCCATCAACGATCTTCTCAATATTTCCCACTGCCTGCTGGGTATTCCAACCCGCATCTACGTGGAAAACCAACGGCCTCAGCCCCATCTTTTCTTTAGCAATGTAGACTGCATACGAACTATCCAAGCCGCCGCTCATTCCAATTATGCAATCGAAATCTTTACCTTTGCCCTGTTTTTTAATTTTTTCTCCAATGACAGCTAACTGCTTTTGACCTTCAGCTCCAGTATTCCAGTTCGGAAGGATGTTTGTGTCATAATTCCGGCAATAATCACAAACACCTTGTTGGTCAAAGATGATAGCCGGGTCTGTAGTATCCATTATGCATTTATTGCAAATCTGGTAGGGTCTATTGCTCATTTATAATGCTTGTCATCAATATAGTCAACTATTTTTCTAATTATTTCAACCCAACAGATCAATCCGATTCTTATTTCCGTTAGCAACAACGATAATCTTCATCATTAAGCCAACACATTATTTGGCTTAAGAATATTCAAAATTTTATCTTGAAAAATCTTAGTCCGGTATTGCTTTGCTGCGGTATTTCTATTGTTAAGTGCAATATCTACTAATTGCTTTTGCTCATCAAGCATTCTTGTTAATGCATCTTGCAAAGATAACACAGACCTGGATTCAGTTAAAAACCCATTAACGTTATTTTTAAAAATATATGGAATGCCACTGTGGTTGCTTGCAATTACTACGCAACCAGTTGCATAAGCTTCCAGGATACTGATAGGCTGCCCTTCAAAAGGATAATATGTCGGTAAGCAGAAAACATGAGTTTCACAATATAACTTTCTCTTCTCTTCACCGTCAATAAACTTCCCCAAATATTCAATTCCCTTATGCGGCTCTATCGTTTTAACAAATCTTTCCTGGCTTTCGTTCGATTCGAAACCACCCACAAAAGTTAATTTTATTCTCGCTTTGAGTGCTGTTGGGAGTGCAATAAAAGCTTCGGCTAATTCTTCATATCCTTTTCCGGGTATTAGGTTGCTTAAATACAGTATTTTAATTACAGATGTATCCTCAAACTTCTTGGCTATCTCTTCATCACTGACAAATAAAAAGTCTTCAGCAAAATTTGGTACGATATGAATCTTTTCAACGGGAATTACCTTTTTAAAAATCTCAAAATTTACAGGTCCTTCAACAATTACTCCTGCCAGTTTCTTCATAAAAAAAGCATTGATTTTTTGCATCGTGCCTGAACCCGAAAGAATTTTTTTCATTCCAGCTCCCCCCAGCATATGGATATAGGTATTATTTAGCTGCCGCCTGGCCAATGCATAAATGAATATATCCCTCAAATTACCTACAAAAGATTCTGCAAGAGATATATATATTATATCTTTCCCACTTAACCGCTTTTTAACCTCAGAGAAAACCCGAACAATTTCAAAAATTCTATTGATAGAATTTACTCCATTTTTTAAGCTTTCCTTACTGAGATTTATGATCTCTACCTCATTTTTTTCTACAAGTGCCTCCAACAACACCTTAGAGGCCTTAGATTGACCATTTATGGGCGGGGGTATTGGAGCAATGAATAATATTTTCATGCTAATTAATACTTCCTAAACGGATCCAGTCCCATACTTTCTCCAAACCCTGCTGAAGTTCGGTTTCGATTTTCCATCCCAGTTCCTCGCTAATTTTTGAAGTGTCTAACACGTTATAATCGCAATCAAAGTCTCTTGAGGATTTGTGATTTAATGAAAGCTTGTTTCCAGTAATATCTTCTATTTTCTCTAAGATCTGTTTTATGGAGTATCCCTTATTGTTGCCTACATTGTAACAAGTAACCTTCCCCTTTTCGAGCTTTCCCAATATAATTTTTTCAACTGCAATTGCTACGTCTCTAACATATATAAAATCTCTAACTACTAACCCTTCATTATACAAATCCAATGAATGATTCTCTTTAATTGCTTTAAAGGCATAGCCAATTATTCCCTGAGGCCTGACTAAGTTTTGATTTTCTCCAAAAACATTGGCCGGCCTTAAAATAACACTTTCAAAGTTACAGGATTTTGTAAGGTATTCGATATATTTTTCGGCTATTACTTTTGAAAGTCCATAACCGGAGATTGGTGTTTGAGCATGATTCTCTTTTATCGGAACATGCTTGACGCTATTACCATAAACTGTTCCGCCTGAAGAAAGATATATAAACTTTTTTAATAAGGGGTTTTCTTTAGCTTTTTCTAAAAATTTAATAATTGGGAACACATTTATTCCGAAATCATCTGCTAAACTATCGTCTTTTGTAGAAGGAATCGACGCATGCACCAACCATATTACATGATCGCAATTTTTGATTGCGGTTACAAGTTCTTGTGTATGTCGCACCTCTATTTCGTGAAATGAAATATTAGGATCAGTATTAGAAATCATTGCTACGTTATGGTCTATTACCATAACCTTATAGCCCTTTTCACTAAAATATTGGCTAAAATTCTTTCCGATAAAACCATTGCCTCCTATTATGGCTATAGTTGATGACATATTATCCACGATTATATATAATTAAACCGACTAGCTCTGGTCTGTAATAAACGGCTACTTCTTTCCAGGGTTTTGAAATTAAAGGCCACAGGCTTTTTATTTGTATAAATAACATTCTTTTTTTTATGAAATTAATTTGATAGCCTCTATTGTCGAAATTCCAATTAAAGGAAAACATCATTTTATACCCGGTATATCGACATGCATTCAGGATAAAAAACTGAGAGCGAACCTTCGGGAATCAGGAATTTTTCTTTAGGCTCTCAAGATAGTCCTTAGTGACGCTAATTGCTATATTATTCCAACTATATGATTTATCCATTTTTTCTCTCCCCATTTTTCCCAAAGTTGTTCTAGTCAGCTCATCCCTCAATTCGTAGAGAACCTTACTAAGGTCATTCACCTCTCCTTCCTTGAAGATTCTCCCATTACCATCGACACGGTTAATTTCGCCAATTTGATCTGATACCACAATAGGTAAAGCCGATGCAGCAGCGTCAAGCATTGAGATTGACTCTTGTGTTGGCCAAACTGCAATATCTGCTATACGATAATACTCGGCTAACATATTATGTTTCATAAATGGCAACACTTGTGAATTGTGGCAATTTTGTATTTGACCTGACTGAATTCCCTCTCCAATGAATAAGGCACGAAAAGATAACCCTTTAACGGCCAATTTTTCAACTGATTCAGCCAATAATAATGGATTTTTATCATTTGAGAACCTGCCGGAATAGATGCAAACAATGTCCTTACTAGAGTATCCCAATTGGCACCTAAGTACCTCATAGCTTTTCCTTTCTTCTTCAGAAATTGCTGGATGAAATAAGTCGGTGTCAGTTCCTAAAGGCTCGATTTTAAGCTTACTTCTGGGAACTCCGTAGAATTCATGAGCAACATCTGCGCAATCCAGAGATATAGCATAACATTTTTCGACAAAACGACTTGCAATACCTGAAGGCAAAGTCCTTGTTAAAAAATATGCCAGACGTTTAACAAGAAATCCTTTTTTATTTCTCATGTAAGGTCTTACAACAGATAAATGCTGATGGGTCTCTGTAAACAATCGGAATTTTATAAAAGTCTTAATCAATACCAGCATAAATGTGTTAAGAGATGCAATTTCCGTTACCTGAACTACATCCGGTGCAATATTTTTAAGCTTTCCGTACAAACCCTTTATATATACATAGCTACTTAAAAGCTTTGCCGGAAGCCTGTGCACAGTATACCCATCTACTTCAAACTCACCAATGCCCTGGTCTGCATTTCCCAGAAAAGATTTATAAGTTTTATTATAATCAGGCATAGTGCCGTATACATTGAAATTAGATGTAATCACATGCACATCATGACCTAAGGCAGCTAATGCTTTAGGCAAACAATTTTCTGAGTACCCCATCCCTTCTGAATAGAAGGCACTTACAATTACTATTTTCATCGTTCCTATAGTTTTGCGAG
>CANKAT010000091.1 GCA_947479815.1 Sphingobacteriaceae bacterium | reverse complement strand
GAATACCTCCAGAGTCAGTAAGAAGTAAATAAGACAAGTTCATTAAGTATACAAACGGCAAGTAATCAAGAGGCTCTATGAAATGTATGTTACTGCTCGTTTTTCCTTTTTCGCTATTACGATGTGTGTAATCTCCAAAAACCTTATCAATTGCCTTTCTGACATTGGGATTCAGGTGCATCGGATAAACAAAGTCGACTTCCGGAAATTTCGCGGCCAGGCTTTTGATAGCTTCACAAATATCAATGAACCCTTGTCCAAAATTCTCTCTTCGATGGCCTGTAATTAATATTAACCTGCGAAGACTATCCGAACCAGAGTTTGCCTCTTCCCACAATCTCAATTTTTCAATTTTAATATTTGCTGTGATAAGCTGTGATATAATATCATCTTTTAGTCCCGGTTCATTCTCAATTTTATTTAATACCCACAATAAAGCATCAATTACTGTATTTCCGGTAACATAAATATTTTCTTCGTCCACACCTTCTGTTAAAAGGTTTTCCCTACTTAATTGTGTTGGTGCGAAGTGGTGCGTTGCGATGCGGCTAGTTATCTGCCTGTTCATTTCTTCAGGCCAGGGACTATATATATTGTGGGTGCGTAACCCGGCTTCTACATGACATACCGGAATATGCTGATAAAAGGCAGCCAATGCAGCAGCTGTTGAGGTTGAGGTATCGCCATGTACCAAAACGCAGTCAGGCTTCGATTCACTTAAGACCAGACGCATACCTAACAGAACCTTTGACGTGATGTCATAGAGGTCTTGCCCTTTCTCCATAATATTTAGGTCGAAATCGGGCTGTATTTTAAACAGATCAAGAACCTGATCCATCATTTGTCTGTGCTGACCGGTTACACATACTAAAACCTGAAACAAATCGGGATGCTTTTTAAATTGCAACACCACGGTTGCCATTTTTATGGCTTCAGGCCTGGTACCGAAAACAAACAAGACACGTTTTTTTGTACACCCCTTATCCATTAATTTACTTTTTAAAGACTCCACAGAAATCCAGCACTACTTTATCTTTTCCTCCATACGGCAAACTTTTAAATTCTTCATGCGCAACCAGATAAGCAATAATATCAGCTTTTTTATAAGCTTCTTTATATTCTGTGAGCTTAAAAACATCATGCTCTTTTATATTTGGCTCAACCACTAAAATTCCATTATTGATTGATTGCATTACTTTTTGTGTAATAAATTTTGCCGGCGCTTCTCTCAGATCATCAATGTTTGGCTTAAAAGCAAGGCCCATCATCGCGATTATAGGATCCCGGCCATGTGTTAGCTTAAATTGAAGCCTGGCATTCTCAACCTTTTCTGCACACCAAAAAGCTTTGTAGTTATTTATTTCACGCGCTGTACCAATTAACCTTGATTCATTCGGATAAGCCGCAACAATGAAATATGGATCTACTGCTATGCAGTGACCTCCAACACCAGAGCCTGGCTGAAGTATATTTACGCGGGGGTGTTTGTTTGCTAAATCAATTAATTCCCAAACGTTAATTCCCGCCTTATTACATATTAATGATAATTCATTTGCAAAGGCTATCTGCACATCCCGCGACGAATTTTCGGTCAGTTTACACATCTCTGCTGTACGGCAATTTGTCTTATGGAGTTCTCCTTTTACAAAAGTTTTATAAAAATCAACCACCTGATTAGTTGATTGATCATCAATTCCACCGATCACGCGATCATTATTAATCAATTCGTATAAAACGTTCCCGGGCAGAACCCTCTCCGGGCAATAAGCAATAGAAATTTTGTTCTTAAGTTCAGGTCGTAAAGAAAAGATAAGTTCTGCCATTTTCTCCGTAGTGCCTATCGGCGAGGTTGACTCAAGAATGTAGACGTCACCATTTTTTAAAAACGGTATAACAGACCGTGTTGCAGCCTCAACAAAAGATATATCAGGTTCGAGATTACTTTTAAATGGAGTTGGAACAACAATCAGGTGTACATCTGCTTCAATGGGACTATGAGAGGCTTTTAAGAATCCATATGCACTTCCTTCTTTTAGTACCTCGCTGAGGCCTGGTTCATAAATATGTGGTTCGCCTCTATTGATAGCTGCCACGACAACCGGATTGACATCTACTCCATGTACATTAATTCCATGCTGTGCAATTATGGCAGCTGTTGGAAGGCCGATATAGCCTAATCCGAAGATTTGTATGGTCATATTTTATATTCAGATAGTTGATAATAACTTAAAGGCATTGACTATTTTTAAAAACTAACACTAGTAAAATCTCTTTCATAAGGTTAAGCAAATAATTTTTTAAAAGCATCAATGCCTGCTTTTTCTATATAATAGTTCCTGACATTTTCCAGTTGCTTATCATTTTCAAAAAGATCGACATTTATCGATGAAAGCATCTGATTTTTTAAATTAATCACAGGAAGATAGTCAGAATGAAAATCAGAAGTGACTATAGTAACATCATTCAAATAACACATAATATTCAACCATACATCATCAGCATAAAAGCAAAATTTTGTAAATACCTCATAATTAAGCACTTCATTATGAAGGGAGTGCGGTGGGAATAGAGTCCCCCCCCCACTCGTTTGAAATATGCGGTAACTGGTCCCAACATCTTTTTTGAGTGCAGGCCACTCTATGTATGGCAATATTTTGTTCTTATTAGTCTTTATAACAAGGCCCCGATGACAACAAACCGACTCGGGGTATTTTTTATGAAGAGATACTAATTGCGCGATCAAAAAGGTGGGATAAATAATATCATCATCAAATGTTACCATTATATCTTCCGGATATTCTTTTAAAGCATAATAATACTTTTTGTGAGATTTATAATCCTGATCGCAAAATCTGATCTCTAATCCTCTGCTGCACTGATCGAGAAGGTTTTTCGGCAATTCACTCATTGATCCGAATTGTTCTTTTGACAACCATAAAATAATCCTATCCGGTTTATGAGTCTGCCTTAATATAGATTCAATTACAATCCATACTCTTTTTATTCTTGCCGGAAATGTAGTCAGAGAAACAATTAATACAGGAACGTGACTATCTGTATCTGAAAGTTTAGCGCTCTTATTATTTTTAGTTAATTTATAATATAGCGGAATAAATAAATTTGCGATTACTCTTACAGAAAATCGTTGTATTGAATAAAATCTCACTTTTGTGAGAAATTTATTTCTATCAGCTATATGGTTATAAAGTTTATCAAACAGATCAACAATTTTATTGGGGTTGCTAAATAAATTATCCCTGTACATTATGCGAAATTATAATTAGTAATTATTACATCCACAATTTATACTATTACTGTCCAGACTGAACAATCTTAATTTGTGACTGCTGTACGCGATATGTATAATAGAATAACGCAGCAAAAAACCATAACTGAACTAATAAGTATCCCCCATTCCTTGAACTATAAGAAATCAAAACAACCAAGCTCATGAGATTAATAGTTTTAATCGGTGAAGGCTTAAATCCTTTTCCAATTTTATAGTGGTAAAAAAACAATAGAAATGCTAGTAGACCTGGGATACCAAACTCGGAAGGCAATCGGATAAATAAAGACCCTGCATCTTGTTTATTAACTTCAACCAATACCTGAGAGCTGGAGAATTGGTTGTAGATTGTTTCATCATATGTGTCTTTGTGGGTATTGATGCCAGTCCCCAAATAATGGCTTTTTTTAAGCCCCTCGTTGGCGACAAGAATATTCGAGACCAATGCAAATCCTGTTAAATCTGAAGAAGTGTATGCGTAATCACCTGCACCACTTACCATAGCAGGAATTGTTGTAAGTTTTGACATTAAATTAGATTGAGAAACAAAAAACAAGGCCCCAATAAAAAATAGAGTCACAGTTATAGTTGGTAACAACCTACCCTTTAAATTACTACCAAATACAGCGATTAAACAAAGCATTAATCCGAAATAGCCAACCAATGAAAATGATAAAATCAATCCGATTAAGATAACCCACGCAATTGTTTTGCTGCTTTTGACAATTCCGTTGTTTTTTCCTGTCAACACTAGTAAAGCAATAAACGCTCCCGGAAGAGCGGTCATAGCGTAATGTGCTGGCTCTGTAGATAAGCCTACGGCTCTGGGAAAAATACCTAGGATTTCAGGTTCGAAGAGAGTTTGAGGTGGATTAAAGATAGCCGAAAACAAACTTGTCAAAACAAAAGGAGGATCAAAAAAAATGCAAATAAGAGTTTGCAATATCGCAAAACATGTAATAAAAAAGACAAACTTATAGTAAATCTCAACAATTTCAACTATTCTATTTCGGTGTACCGCGATAAAACTGAATACGGATATAGAGAATATTATTAGTCCTAGGAAGTGTTTCAACGACGAAACTATTATGATGTTGTAGAAATTATATGCAAAGGACTGGATCAGGACAAAGGCAAATATTAAGAGAAGAATCTTGGAAAAGCGCAAAGTGTTAGTTGCCACTTGGATGAGTAATGCGAGATATACCATCAAAGTTGAAACATCTGAAAATATGTTATAACCGAAAATACTGCTCCCAAATCCCTGAGTTGCAATGGAAATCACAAAACAGGTTGAAACCAATTTAAAATCTAAATTTAGATAGTCTTTCTTTGTAATCTCTAACGATGACATATCTGGATTGAATTATGCGAAAACTAAGACTCTTTCAAAAGCTTAGACGTTAAGCCATTTAAAAAATTCATAGGAAATTTCTTTCGTGGATTTTTAATAAACGGAGCTACAGGAATTAGTAACCAGTAAAAATAAAGCACTTTCCACCTGGGAGTCAAAGCTATTGATTTTTGCAACATTGATCTTGCTTCTTTCGCTTTACCCTTTGCGGCTAGCCATCGTCCTTCCTCAAAATAAAGTTTTGAAATGACTGAATTTTTCAGAGGTCCTAATATCTCTTTATCCCTTAGAGCTGCTTCTTCAATTACTGTTATATGACCACTAATTGCCTTTGAATGATCTTCGCTTCCGGTAGCACTTGTAGAATGCACTCTGTAATATGCCAGAGGAGTGGAAATTGATACTATTGGATAAACGGCTGCAATTCTTAACCACATCTCCCAGTCTTCGCGGTTACGCATTCTATTTTCTTCATTAAAGAATCCAACAGTTTGAAAAACATTCCTTTCCAATATTGCAGTAGGCGATGGTATAAAACATGTTCTAAAAAGCGGCTTTAATATATTCCCATCATGCTGTTTCTGCTTGTCACTGAAATAAAATAAAAACTCTTTGCTATATCCATCAAATGCTAAAGCATTTGAGTACCCCCATTTTGCACCAGTAGCTTCAAGCTGTGCAACTTGCAATGTTAACTTTTCTATAACCCACAGGTCATCAGCATCTAAAAAAGCAACGTATTTCCCTTTTGCCGCTTTAATGCCTGCATTGCGTGCGGAAGCCTGGCCACCATTCGCTTTGTGTATACACTGCACACCCGGAAAGCTACTGACAATTTCAACTGTATCATCAATTGAGCCATCATTTACGACAATAATTTCATGGTTTTTATAATCTTGCGCAATAACACTTGAAATAGTCTCGGCAATCCATTGAGAGGCGTTATAAGCTGGAATAATGACACTTACCAGGGGTGTTGTACTCATTTTAATCCTATAATCGTAAATAATTGCTCGTATCGTCTGTGATATGTATGCTCCTCTAATGCGCGTTTACGACCTGCCTCACGCACACGTGCTGCCTGGTCTTTGTGATGAAGATAAAATTTAACTTTATCCAGAAGTTCGTGCTGACTGCGATAGATTATAACTTCCTTATCTGGCTCAAACATTTCTGCTAATTCATCGGTATAACCTGTACAATAAAGCGCCCCACTCATTGGAGCTTCAAACTCCCGTAGATGAAGATGTTGAATCAAAGGCTTACTTGAATCATGATTGTCATATACTTCTAAAAAACCCAAACTAATGTGACTCCTGCTATATAAGGAAATCAGTTCCTCATCTGAAACTGGCGCATGCATATTAGATTTAAATCTTTCATGAAAATAAGTGCTTGAATCATACTCCAAAAGCTTGGCCGAAGCGATACGTTTCTCTTGCAAATCAACTGCGTAAATAGTATTGAATAATAATAGGTTACGTTTTGCAAAAGCGCGCATTCGGGATGGTTTATAAGACCAACCAGGCCCATAGGCTTGCACATCTATCCCATTTTCGAGTAGGTGAGAAATATAAAATGAACGCAATGCATAATCTGCACCTACAAAAGACGCGTCGATAGTACGTGGAACATCAACTGGTTTGAAATATCGGGGATTCGAGGCCATTGGCCACCAGATCGGAGTAGCACCAATTTGAAGAAACTTGTTTTTAACATCCTTTTCAGCATGAAGATTGAAATCAAAGTGTAGTGAAAGTTCATCAACCAGATCAAACTGATGCACATTATTACAGGAAAAATTACATGCTATCACCCCAGTTTTCCGGATTTCATCTATCATTGTCGGATCCACCATTCCATCCATCAAATAAGCAAAAAAGAGTTTGAATGGAGATTTTAAATGTTCTCTATAAAATGCATCTAAAAGCTTCTGACTGAAAACACCTCTATTATCCGAATCTTTACTCCTCATCGCCTGCCGTCCTTCATCTGCAAAAAATAACACGACGTCGTGCCCCATTTCAATCAGTGGTTCGTATAAGTTACGATACCATGTTTGATTTCCTGGAACTGCGGGGTTTGCAGAACTTTCTATAACCTGGAAAATCCTCATTTTTATTCAGCCAACTTGGTCAGTTCAAAGATCCCGCAACCATAAATACAATCAAAATTCGATTTGATCTGCTCATCACTCAGGATTACATTTTCCCATAAATTCCCGACGTCATCTACGTAGCTGAAAGAATCTACCCTAAACCTGCTGCCCAAGATATCCAATAAATATTGAATACTAAAAACCCGATGTGCATTAAACTCTATGCGCTGCGGCCCAATGGGAGTTGAGAAATAAAATTTACCTTCAGGCTTCAGCATTAAATACAAATTATCTATTGCTTTTGTATGTCCATCAATATCAATAGGATCTCCATACCTACCCAGGCCAAAGTGTTCAATCACATGTAAAATTGATAGGGAATCGCAGTAGCCTAACATATTTTCGGGCAATTGCATTAAATCTGCCTGTCTATAAACTATATTCTTAACAGGACTCTCCATGGGCCTGATGTCAAATATTTCAATTTGCCTAAAGGATGCAACATGGGCTACGAATCCATCAGTCCGGGAACCAATATCTATATGCCTTACCGGATTATTCTCAAAAACTTTTCTCGCTATTAATAGATCTTGATGGAAGTAATGGCCTTTCATCGTTCCACTTTCGCTAAAACGTTCATCCATTATAGGGAAAAATTTGCCGAACGAAAAAGCATTTTGATGTTTCATCTGTTTTTTCAGAATCTGATAATCTCTGTAAAAAAAAGAAAGTCCCTTAAAAAAATTACGGAATTTACCTGCATCGAATCCTATAATGCTTAGTGTAAAAACAATTCTATTTAACCTATTTTTCATATTTCAAATGATCGGTAATTTGAGATTCCCAATAATATACCATATTTCTGCCGTCAATCTTTTGACGACCTTAGTCCCAAACAAATATTAATGTTTACTAACGTGTAATAAGAGATTTTAGAGTTTTGAAGTTGCGAAAAATCATCCTGGCACTATTCCCTAATAAAGCTTTGGGTTTGATGATCAACCTTTCGCTAAGCGGAAACTTTAATACACTTTTATTGATATCATCAAATTGTCTGGTTTTCCACTCGTCGTGTTTGATCGAATCTACTTTCCATTTCGTTTCAAAAGTATTCCAGTCATTCTTCTGGCGCTCCGTATTTCTGTTGCCAAGCAGCCTATTCGAGTGGCTGAAATGTTCAACATACGAATCAGGTGAGTCAATAACAATATAACCTGCTTCCCACATTTTTAAGCAAATATCCCCATCAGCATGGTAAAAGTGATAGTTGTCTTCATCCAGCCAGCCAACATTTTCTAGCGCTTTTTTTAGATATAGTCCATGATTCACAAACATTTTGCCAAACACGTAACCCACCCAATAATCAGCCATTTCAGGCCAATTGCGCCAATAAAAAGCTACTGCACCAATATTATCCCCCTGCATAATTGCTCTATTAGCATAATTTATCCCATTCATTACAGAATTAGGAACTAATATGCAATCGTCACTAATCATGAGAATATATTTCCCTTTAGCTATTTTAAACCCAAGATTCATAAAATAGCCCCAGCTCTTTCGTTCAATAGTCTTGCCAAGGAACTTTCCTCTATTATGCTGAACAATTGTTAGTATATCCTTTTGTTTCAAAAGCCAGGCCAATGAACCGTCAATTGAGCCGCCATCAATTACAATTACTTCATAAGGTACTGTTATGTTATTTTCCCTTACACTTTTGATTGTTGATTTTAAAAGGGAGAGCCTATTAAATGAACCTAATACAATACTAACTTCAATTTCAGACATATTTACTTATTCGGATAGAATTATTTTTTAATGAGAAACGGAATTAATACGATTTAAAAATTATTCATTATTTCCATTACACGATGAATGTCATCTTCGGTATGACCAAAGGATATCGGCAGGCTTAAAGTAGTCTTGTGGATTTCTTCAGAAATAGGATATCTGCCTTCAATAAGCCCCTGCATAGCGGGCTGATTATGTGGGGGTATGGGGTAATGAATCTCTGTCTTTATCCCATTATTTAGCAAGTATTCTTTCAGATTGTCTCGTTTTGGATGCCTAATATTATAGATATGGTATACATCATGATAATCCGGATGGATCTCGGGCTTTATATAATCTCCGCCCAAATGCTCGTGGTATAATCCTGCAAGCTTTCTTTTATGCTCAGTGATTGAATTCAAACTTTTTAATTTTATTGATAAAAAAGCCGCCTGCACTTCATCAAGTCTTGAGTTATATCCAATGACCTCATTGTAATATTTGATCTTTGATCCATAATTACGTAGCGTCTTGACTTTATCCATCAGAATAGGATCATTACAGGTAATTGCGCCACCATCTCCGAGCGCACCCAAATTTTTTGTAGGATAAAAACTGTGTGCTCCGAACTCCCCAAAACTTCCAGAAATTTGCCCTTTAAATTTCGCCCCGTGAGCTTGTGCACAGTCCTCAATAATTCTCAAATTATATTTGACCGCAATTTCTTTGATCCTGTCCATCGCACAAACTTTTCCGTATAAATGAACAACTAAAATTGCCTTTGTCTTACTGGTAATAGATGCTTCGATCTTTTCCGGATCTATATTATACGTATTGATATCAGGTTCCACTAAAATAGGCCTCAATCCACTATGTAATATTGAAAGTATGGTTGCTATGTAGGTATTTGAAGGTACTATTACTTCTGCCCCCTTCTCGAAATTAAAGGAGCTTAATGAAAGAGTCAAAGCATCTAGGCCATTTGCCACACCTACACAGAAATTTGTTCCGCAAAACTCAGCGTAATTCTTTTCAAACTCTTCCACTTTCTTCCCCAGGATATACCAGCCTCTATCAAGGAAATCTTCAAATGATTTCTTATAATCGTCACAAAAAATTTTATTCGTTTGATTTAGGTTCTCGTATTCAATCATGCGGTTGTATAAGGTTCGAGAATATAGTCCTCCTTGGCAAATTTCTCAGAAGCAAGTACCATT
>CANKAT010000090.1 GCA_947479815.1 Sphingobacteriaceae bacterium | reverse complement strand
TTAAGGTAAGTGTGTTTAGTAGCGATACAAAATTGTCTATATTCTGGTTGTTACTTAACTTTTGAAAAATGAACCAGAAAGCTAGCCCTAATACAGCAACCTTTATTCCAATACTTAAAATCTTTTTTGACTGGGAGTTCATATAATTACAATGTTAAGCAAAAGACATGCAAATTTTTATTTTGAAAATGCTTTGTATTAAAAACTTAAAAAAGAAGGTAAATTCTTAATATTGCTAAGGATGTTAAAAGAGAAATCAAATGAACGAATAATTCTTGGAATTGATCCGGGAACTAGCGTGATGGGATATGGAATAGTGACTGAAGTGAAAAGCAGCGTTGAACTGATTTGCATGGGGGTTGTAAAAATGGACCACCTTGACGACCACGCCTTAAAACTCAAACATATTTTTGAGAAAACTGTACTGCTTATTGATCAGTATAAACCCGATTGCCTGTCAATTGAAGCCCCTTTCTATGGCAAAAATATTCAGGTAATGCTAAAACTTGGACGGGCACAAGGTGTAGCAATGGCAGCAGCATTATCTAGAAATCTTCCCATATTCGAATATTCTCCGCGAAAAATAAAACAATCCATTACCGGTAATGGAAACTCCTCTAAAGAGCAGGTTGCCGCGATGCTAAAAACCTTACTAAAATTTTCGGAAACACCTGAATTTCTAGATGCAACAGATGGTTTGGCTGTTGCTGTTTGCCATTCATTTCAGAAAATAAGCACCGCAGGGAATAAAAAAAGCTATTCTGGCTGGGATGCATTCGCTAAGGATAATGTTAAAAGGATAAAAAAGTGAAATCAAAGCTGCACGCGGATAGCTTCAGCAATCTCAGTTAATCTTTCTTCAGATAATTTTAATTTGGGCCGACTGAAGTTCATATCATCCATGGTATTCATTGGAATTAGATGAATATGGGCATGAGGAACCTCAAGACCAATTACTGTCAATCCTATTCGCTCACAGGGTATAGCTCTTTTCAATCCTACGGCCACAATCTGAGCAAACATCATTAGTCCTACATAGGTTTCGCTATCTAAATCAAACAGGTAATCAACTTCCTTTTTAGGTATTACAAGAAGGTGGCCTACAGTGAGCGGATTGATATCTAAAAATGCCAAATATTCTGATGTCTCAGCAACTTTATGTGCGGGTATTTCACCGGCTACAATTTTTGAGAATATTGATTCCATAAAGTTATAGGTAATAAGTTATAGGTAATAAGTTAAAAGCTAAAAGTTGAAAGCTGAAAGTTGAAAGTTATAGGTAATAAGTAAAAAGTTATAGGTAATAAGTTATAAGTAAAAAGTTATAGGTAATAAGTAAAAAGTTATAGGTAATAAGTTATAAGTAATAAGTAATAAGTTTTATGTTATAAGTTTTATGCTGCTATTTACGAATAGGATTAAGGTTATTTATTAACTATCGGCTGATCTCAATGATCTCAAACTCGATCTTTCCTGCCGGAACTGCAATTTCAGCTTTATCGCCTACACTTTTACCTAAAAGGCCTTGTGCAATGGGTGATTTTACTGATATTCTGCCTGATTTTAAATCAGCTTCAGATTCTGAAACTAACTGATAGGTCATTGTGGCGCCATTATTCATGTTTTTTATCTTAACAATTGATAAAGCAAGAACTTTGGTTGAATCCAATTTTGATTCATCAATTAAACGGGCATTAGCCAAAACATTAGTTAATTTTGAAATTTTCGATTCATGATGACCTTGAGCTTCCTTTGCGGCATCATATTCTGCATTTTCAGACAAATCACCTTTATCTCTAGCTTCTGCAATAGCCTTTGAAATCTGAGAACGACCCTCAGTTTTTAATACATGAAGCTCCTCTTTCAGCTTTTCTAATCCTTCACGGGTATAATAAGTTACTTCCGTCATATCTCACAATTTTATGATTATACTTAAAAACAAACAAGACTATGTCGGCCTAAGCCAATATAGTCTTGCTCGTATCAATACGAAGATAATATTTTTGGTTTCAGATTTCCAAATTTCTAGTATGAAAACCTCCCTTTGTTATTGAGTATCACATGAATAATTATAAACTCAAAATAAGGGTAACAGTACTTTTAATTTTTGAGCAAGCACTTCCGATATCTTACGATAAGACTCATGGGTCCAGCCTGCAATATGCGGACTTAGAATCACTTTTTTATTTTCAGACAGCTCTGCAAACCATTCCTGTTCTGCCAATGCTGGAAATTTTTCAAGCTCCAGAACATCTAAACCAGCTGCGGATATTTTCGCATTTCTCAATCCATTTAAAACAGCCCTGGTATTGACCACCTCTCCTCTGGAAGCATTCAAAAGCAGGATTTGTTTTTTAAAATGAAAAAGGTATTCATCATTAAAAAGCTGACGAGTTTCAAATGTAAGCGGGATGTGAAAACTTAGGATATCTGCTTCTTTAACCACCTGCTCCATACTTACCTCCTGTGCAAAAGCATCAGAAAATCCTGTTTTATATTTGTCGTATGCAATCACCTTTACTTCAAACCCGGATAATTTTCGTGCCAGCATCTGACCGGTATTTCCATACCCAATGATGGCAACAGTTTTACCTTTAAGCTCATAACCCCGGTTACCTTCCCTGTTCCAAATTCCATGCCGAACCTCATCATTTGCAACATTTAAATTATTTAAAAGAGAAAGCAACATCCCAATTACATGTTCTGCCACCGCATCACGGTTGCCTTCAGGCCCGTTAATGCATTGTATTCCTTTTGAGATTGCATATTCTTCATCCACATTATCCATTCCGGCACCGGCGCGGGCAATTACTTTTAAATTTACCCCCGCATCGATAATTTCGCGGTCTATTTGAAACTTAGTACGAATAGCTATACCTACATATTCAGAAAGTATAGAAATAGTTTCTTCTCGACTAATCAGCGGTCGATCATCACATTCAAAGCCCATTTTCTCAGCCTCTTCTTTAAAACTAGGATGTAATTGATCTGCGATAAGTATTTTTTTATTCATGTCGCTAAAAACTATCTTGTTGAACTGATCAGATTAGTAAGTTTTACAAAATCATCCACACTGAGGCGCTCGGCTCTAAGATCGAGCATCGGGTCATCACCCATGCTTTCCTTATTAAAAATAGAAGATAGTGCATTTCTTAAGGTTTTTCTTCGTTGATTGAATCCGGCCTTAACCACTTGCCAGAATAGCTTTTCATCACAATCCAATTTTGAAACATCATTCCGGGTTAAGCGAATAACAGCCGAGTTTACTTTTGGTGGCGGATTAAATACTCCGGGTTTTACGGAAAATAAATATTCAACCTTATAGTATGCCTGAAGAAAAACACTTAAAATACCATACTCCTTACTCCCAGGCTTTTCAGCACAACGCTGTGCAACTTCCTTTTGAAACATACCCACCACTTCAATAACCTGATCGCGGTTTTCAAGCACTTTAAAAAGAATCTGAGAGGAAATGTTATACGGAAAATTTCCAATCACAGCCAAGTTTCCGGGAAAGATCTCCTTAAAATTTAGTTGTAAAAAATCAGCATTGATGAGCCTTGGGCCAAGATCGGGGTATTTTTTCTCCAAGTATTGAATTGACTCGGTATCAATATCAATCATGAAAATTTCAAGTTCGGTTTTATGCAACAGAAAATCGGAAAGAACTCCCATACCCGGACCTACCTCCAATACCTGATTATACTTATCAGTTGAATGAAGGCTATTAACAATCTTTTCAGCGATATTCTTATCCGTTAAAAAGTGCTGCCCGAGATGTTTCTTCGCTTTTACTAAACTCATTGATGGAGTATTTTGCGCAATTTACAGAAAAATGACTTAGAGAATAAGCAAATGAATGAACATCTCTCAAAACTTACAACCTAACACTTATTACTTAGAACTTATTACTTATAACTTATAACCTTCCAACTTAATTGCATTATGAGATTAAAGTCTTTATTTTGCGTTAATTATTTATAACCTTAATAAAAAGGCATTATTGATAATTTAATTGATAGCAGGGATGAGCGATAAAATTAAAATTGGAATATCTATTGGAGATGTAAATGGTATTGGATTGGAGGTAATAATCAAAACTCTAATGGATGCTAAAATCATGGATTATTGTACCCCTATTGTGTATGGGCATACAAAAGTTGCATCCTTTCACCGTAAAACAATGGAGATTGACGAGTTTAATTTCAATGTGATCAATGATGCACTTGAAGCACATAATAAACGCCCAAACATGGTCAATTGCTGGGATGAAGATGTTCAGATTGAACTCGGACAAGCTAACGCCAATGGAGGAAAATATGCCTTTATTTCGTTAGAAAGAGCCTTAGATGACCTCATTGCGGGTAAAACTGATGCTCTTGTGACCGCTCCAATCAATAAACATACTATTCAAAACGAAAACTTTCAGTTTGCCGGACATACAGAATATATTCAGTCTAAAACCAATTCAGAAGACTCGCTAATGTTTCTTGTAAGTGAAGATATCCGGGTTGGAGTGGTAACCGGACATATCCCGGTGAGCGAAATTCCTGAGAAAATTACTAAAGAAAAGATTCTTTCTAAACTGAACCTGATGAACCAGAGCCTTAAAAAGGATTTCTGGATCCAGAAGCCCAAAATTGCAGTATTAGGTTTAAATCCGCATGCGGGTGATAATGGCCTAATAGGTAATGAGGAGCTTGAAACCATTATTCCAGCTATTGCGGAAGCAAACACGCAGGGAATATTTGCCTTTGGGCCCTATGCTGCCGATGGTTTCTTTGCCGCACATACCTATGCTCAGTTTGATGCCGTATTGGCCATGTATCATGATCAGGGTTTAATACCTTTCAAACAGATCGCCTTTCATACTGGTGTGAACTTTACAGCCGGCTTACCGGTTGTAAGAACCTCGCCCGACCATGGTACCGGATATGATATTGCAGGGAAAAATAGTGCATCAGCAAGCTCATTCAGAGAAGCACTTTTTACCGCAATCAATATCGTTGAACGACGCAGAGAAAGCGCAGAACTTGCATCAAATCCATTAAAACTGAGCAAGTTTTCTAAGGATAGGGATTAATAGTACTCGAGTTTTCTCATCTTTTGAGAAATCAACAACCCTATAAATTCAGCTGAATTTATAATAAATCACTATTAATACCACTAAGCCCTTTGGACTTTTACAGAAAAAACAGTTTATTAATGGTTTTGCCTTGAGATACACTGCATAAAGCTTAAGCTCAAGGAAATTCAATAATTTACGCCTTATGGGTATAAAAACTAAATAAAGGCTAGCCTACAAGCATTCATTTTAAAAAAACTGTTCCCAACTAAATAAATTTTTCTAAATTTGCAGGCTCAATTGGCGTGCTTTGAAATCTTTACAACAATATAGCATTCCGTTTACCGGATTAAAGCCCGGAGTTCATCAATTTGAATTCGGGGTAGATGATTCCTTTTTTAAGGAGTTTGAATATTCTCTGGTAAAAAGCGGAAAACTCAAGGTTGACCTTGATCTGGAAAAGCAGGAAACAATGATGATTCTGCATTTTCATATCTATGGTGGAATTAAATTGGGCTGCGATGTTTGTTTAGCAGATTATCCTTATCAGGTAGATTTTAAGGAAAGGCAGATTGCTAAATTTAATGGAAACGAAGATCTGGAGGATGATACCGAAGAGATTGTTGTTTTAAAGCGAAGTGAAACCGAGATCAATGTAGCTACTCTGATCTATGAATTTATTAATCTGGCGGTACCTTATATCAGCCGCTGTGAAGATGAAGGAAATGCAGAATGGTGTGATCGTGAGATGATTGCAAAACTGGAGCAACTTGCACCAGGACCAAAAGAAGAAATTGAAGATGCTGATCCAAGATGGGAAGCGTTAAAGAACATAAAAAAGTAAATTAATACATAGGAACAAATGGCACATCCAAAACGGAAAATATCCAAATCAAGAAGAGATAAAAGAAGAACACACTACAAAGCAGAGGCTCCAGGTTTAACAACCTGTCAAACCACTGGTGCTGTTCATTTACCTCACCGTGCGTATACAGTTGATGGCAACTTGTATTATAACGGAAAAATGGTGATTGAAAACACTTCTATTGCCTAAATTACCTTTCTAAGATGAAAATCGGCTTAGATATAATGGGTGGAGATTTTGCTCCCAAAGCAGCAGTTTTGGGTGCAATTGCAGCTCAAAAAAACTTATCAGCAAACCAGACCATAGTTCTATTTGGTGATAAGGCTCAAGCCTTACCATTTCTAGCTGAAGAGGGCGTTAGTCCAGATATTTTCGAGTATGTTCATACCACAGAAATGATTGGCATGGGCGAGCACGGAACAAAATCTGTACTTCAAAAGCCTAATTCAAGTATCAGTCTGGGTTTCCAATATCTAAAAGATGGTAAAATAGATTCATTTGCTTCTGCAGGAAATACCGGCGCTATGCTGGTTGGCGCTATTTTTAGCGTAAAGCCTGTTCCAGGAGTTATTCGCCCAGCAGTTGCAACGAACGTTCCTAAATTAAGATCCGGCTTTGGAATTATGCTGGATGTAGGTGCTAATGCCGACTGCAAACCAGAAGTTTTAGCCCAATTCGGTATTTTAGGTAGTTTATATGCTGAACATGTATACCATATTCAAAATCCCAAAGTTGGACTGATGAATCTGGGTGAAGAGGAAGAAAAAGGCAATGTACTTACTCAATCAACATTTCCGCTTTTAAAGAACACCGACATTAATTTTATTGGTAATATTGAAGGCAGGGATCTGTTCAATGATAAAGCAGATGTTATTGTCTGTGATGGATTCACAGGTAATGTCATGTTAAAATTAGCCGAAACTTTTTATATTCTTACTCTCAAAAAAGGATTTAAAGATGAATTCTTTGACCGTTTCAATTACGAACAATATGGAGGAAGCCCTATTTTAGGTGTTAATGCACCCGTTCTAATTGGCCACGGCATATCCAGTCCAGAAGCAATTAAAAATATGATACTTTTATCTCGAACAATGATTGAAACACAGTTCATCGATAAAATCAAAGAAGCTTTTAAATAATTTGTCCCAATCTATTATGTCTAAAGTTCACGCTGCAATAACAGCCGTTGATGCATACGTTCCTGAATATATTTTAACAAATAAGGAACTTGAAGGAATGGTTGAAACCAACGATGAGTGGATAGTAAGCCGAACAGGAATTAAAGAACGTCGTATCCTGAAAGGGAACCTGGGCACATCAGATATGGCTACTCATGCGGTAGAAGGTTTACTTAAAAAGCGTGGAATCAAAGCCACAGAAATCGATCTAATTATTTTCTGTACCACTACACCAGATATGGTTTTCCCTGCTTCCGCAAATATTCTTGCTCATAAAATTGGCGCTGTGAATGCATGGGGATATGATCTGAATGCAGCCTGTTCAGGCTTTCTTTATGGACTAGCTACAGGATCTCAATTTATTGAAAGTGGCAAACATCAAAAAGTGTTAGTCGTTGGTGGAGATAAAATGTCATCGATCATCAATTATAAAGACCGAGCAAGCTGTATTATTTTTGGTGACGGCTGCGGAGCTGTTCTGTTAGAGCCGAATACTGAAGGCTTTGGAGTGATCGATTCTATTCTAAAAAGTGATGGCTCTGGCGGGGATTATTTATGTCAAAAAGCCGGTGGCTCACTAAGACCTGCGAGCCATGAAACAGTAGATAATGATGAGCATTTCCTTTATCAAGAAGGGCAGGCCGTTTTTAAATTTGCTGTAACCAATATGGCCGATGTGGCTGCCGAAATCATGGATAGAAATAATCTTACTTCCGAAAATGTAGATTGGCTGGTTCCACATCAGGCAAATAAAAGAATCATCGATGCCACCAGCAATCGCTGCGGTATAGATTCTGCCAAGGTGATGATCAATATCGAAAAATATGGCAATACCACAAATGGAACAATACCATTATGTTTGTGGGAATGGGAAAGCAAACTAAAGAAAGGAGACAATCTGGTTTTAGCTGCCTTTGGAGGTGGATTTACTTGGGGTTCCTTATATCTTAAGTGGGCTTACTAAAAAAACAAGACGCATTTCTTAATATTTTTATTATAATTATAAAATAAAATCCAAAAACCTAAATTAAACAAAATGGATATTAAACAAATTCAGGAACTTATAAAATTTGTTTCCAAATCTGGAGTAAATGAAGTTTCTATTGAACAGAAAGAGTTTAAAATTACCATAAAAACCAACCAGCCGCCAACTTATGTAACAGGCGCTCCGGCTCAAGCCGCTCCTCAATTACAAGCTGCTCCGGCTGTTGTTGCAACAGTAGCAAACGTTTCAGAACCAATCGTTGCAGCGCCAGCTAAAGAAGATGCTTCTTCTAACCTGACTATAAAATCACCAATGATCGGCACATTTTACCGTTCTTCAAGTCCGGATAAGCCATTATTTGTAAATGTAGGCGATGAGGTAAAAGCTGGCCAAGTGGTATGTATCATTGAAGCAATGAAGCTTTTCAACGAAATCGAATCTGAAATTTCAGGTCGTATTGTTAAAATACTGGTTGATGATGCTAGTCCGGTAGAATACGACCAGCCGTTATTTTTGGTTGAGCCTATTTAATTTGAAGATCCGTAATTTGAGATTTACAGTTTATTTATCTTTAGCTAAGCTAGTTTAGATCTGCATTTTCACAATCCTCAAATTTTCAAAACAAAAAACTATGTTTAAAAAAATACTAATTGCAAATCGTGGTGAAATAGCCCTTCGGATCATCCGTACCTGTAAGGAAATGGGCGTAAAAACCGTAGCTGTTTATTCAACTGCCGATCGCGATAGTTTACATGTTCGTTTTGCAGATGAAGCTGTTTGTATCGGGCCACCACCAAGTAAGGATTCTTACCTGAGCATACCTAATATTATTTCAGCAGCCGAGTTAACCAATGCCGACGCGATTCATCCGGGTTACGGTTTCTTATCTGAGAATGCTAAATTTTCGGCAATCTGCAATGAATATGGGATCAAATTCATAGGAGCTACCGCAGATCAGATCAATGGAATGGGTGATAAAGCTTCTGCAAAGGAAACGATGAAACTAGCTGGAGTACCAACGATACCTGGATCTGAAGGACTGTTAGATACTGTAAAAGAAGGAATTAAAATAGCCAATGAAATCGGATATCCAATCATACTAAAAGCCACAGCAGGTGGTGGAGGCCGCGGTATGCGGATAGTATGGAAAGATGAAGAGTTTGAACCCGCATGGGATTCTGCACGCCAGGAATCGGCAGCTGCATTTGGAAATGACGGACTTTACCTAGAGAAATACGTTGAAGACCCAAGACATATTGAGATTCAGGTAATTGGCGATCAATACGGAAAAGTATGCCATTTATCAGAGCGCGATTGCTCTATCCAAAGACGTCATCAAAAACTGGTTGAAGAATCACCTTCTCCTTTCATGACTGCTGAGCTCCGAGAAAAAATGGGTGCAGCTGCAATTAAAGGCGCTATGGCTGTTAATTACGAAGGAGCCGGAACTGTAGAATTTTTGGTTGACAAACACCGAAATTTTTATTTCATGGAAATGAATACCCGTATTCAGGTAGAACATCCTGTTACTGAAGAAGTTATCAACTTTGACTTGATCAAAGAACAGATCAAAGTAGCTTCAGGTATTCCAATTTCTGGGAAGAATTATATACCAGAGATGCATGCCATTGAGTGTCGTATCAATGCAGAAGACCCGTATAACAATTTCAGACCATCACCTGGATTAATCACTAACTTCCATTCACCTGGCGGTCACGGAGTTCGCGTTGATACTCATGTGTATGCAGGATATCAAATACCACCAAATTACGATTCCATGATTGCTAAACTGATCTGTGTAGCACAAACACGT
>CANKAT010000089.1 GCA_947479815.1 Sphingobacteriaceae bacterium | reverse complement strand
GTGGGTGGATATTCAGTAATCCTTCATGGTTATTCTAGAACAACTGGTGATATGGATTTATGGGTAGAGCGTTCTGAAGAAAATTATAACCGAATTAAACAAGCATTCTTCCATTTTGGCATGCCTGTTTTTGATATGACACAAGAGAACTTTCTTTCACATCCTAATTGGGATGTATTCACTTTTGGTACACCGCCCGTAGCAATTGATTTAATGGTACAATTAAAGGGGCTTGATTTTAATAATGCCTATGTAAAATCAGTATTATTTGAAGATGATGGCTTAACTATTCGTACAATTCATAAAGACGATTTAATAAAGGCTAAACTATCTGCCAATAGGCCTAAGGATCAGGATGATTTAGCTAATCTTCGATAAATAATTCTTTGCCGGGATTGTTATCCTTTGGTTAATTTTTAATTCATTGAATTTTCTCAATACCCACATACACCAACTTTTAGATTGAAAATTTATTTTTTGAAAGCGCTGTGCACCTGTCATCCTGAACAGCGTGAAGGAACTTAGTAGTATCCCTAAACAAATTTCTTTATCCGTTATAAAAAGCGTCTTTGCGTCTTTGCGAAAGTCTTTTTTAACTATAGCCAGGTCTAAATTTGTGCAAAGAACAACGAAGGTCCCTCACCTGCTGAAGGGCAGCTTTCGGGATGACATCGCTTTTAGATTGAAATTTATTTTTTTGACGCTATGTACCTGTCATCCTGAACAGCGTGAAGGAACTTAGTAGTTTCCCTAAACAAATTTCTTTATCCAATATAAAACTGCGTCTTTGCGTCTTTGCGAGAGTCTTTTTTTAGGTCGTTTGTCTCGCAGAGACAAATTTAGGGTCTTTATTTATTTAGAAGAGTTATCTCGCAGAGACGCAGAGACGCAAAGTAATGACGGAAACGAAATTTCATACTAATTGAAAACCCTTAGCGTCTTTGCGAGAGTCTTTTTTCTACTATGCCCAGAGGTAATTTGTATCAAGAACCACAAAGGTCCCTCAGCTGCTGAAGGGCAGCTTTCGGGATGACATTGCTTTTTGATTGAAATTATTTTTTATAGACGATATGGCACTTGTCATCCCTGCCTGCCGGTAGGCAGGCCTAACAATAAATTTTAATTCAAGTATGAATTAGCCTCAAGAAAATCAATTACCTTAGACTTTTCAAACCATAAAATCATGAAAAGGATCATTTTATTGCTATTGCTTCCAATTAGTTTACTTGCCCAGGATCGTCCTTATGGCAAAATATGGTCAACCCGTTCACAGGTCATTGCCCAGCATGGAATGGCTGCAACTTCGCATCCCTTATCTACGCAAGCAGCCTTAGATGTTTTAAAAGCAGGTGGAAATGCAATTGACGCCGCTATTGCTGCAAATGCAATGGAAGGGGTTGTTGAGCCCCATATGAATGGTATCGGGGGTGATTTGTATGCCATAGTTTGGGATGCAAAAACAAAAAAATTATATGGTCTCAATGGTTCTGGACGTTCTCCAAAATCTTTGACTTTAGAGGAGTTCAAAAAAAGAAAAATCGACCATATCCCTTCACGTGGGCCATTGCCGGTATCGGTTCCGGGTTGCGTGGATGCCTGGTTTGAATTGCATCAAAAATTTGGATCAATGCCTATGAGCAAAGTGCTTGAAAAGGCAGTATCATACGCTAGAAATGGATTTCCTGTGCACGGCGAATTAGCCAACTCTTTAAAAAATGTAGTCTCCTTATATGATCAGTATCCCAATGTGGCGCAGCATTACTATCCTAAAGGTCAGGTGCCTGTTGAAGGCGATATTTTCAAAAACCCCAATCTTGCCAATACGCTTGAAAGGATTGGAAAAGAGGGTAGGGATGTATTTTACAAAGGAGATATGGCTCGTACTATTGATGCCTTTATGAAAAAAAATGGCGGATTTTTGAGCTATGCTGATATGGCTTCGCATACCTCAACCTGGGTTGATCCGGTTTCGGTCAATTACAGAGGATATGATGTATGGGAACTACCACCAAATGGACAAGGGATTGCGGCCTTACAAATGCTGAATATTCTTGAAGGATATGATTTTTCCAAGATTCAATTAGGGAGTGCAGAACATATTCACCTGTTCACAGAAGCAAAAAAGCTAGCTTTTGAAGATCGTGCTAAATTTTATGCAGATATGGAATTTGCTAAAGTTCCGGTCAAAGAGTTAATTTCTAAAGCCTATGCTGCTGAACGTAGAAAGCTGATAGACCCTAATAAAGCCTCCGAACGTGTGGATGCAGGTAATCCGGCGATGAAGGATGGAGATACCATTTACTTGACTGTTGCCGATAAAGACGGCAATATGGTATCATTGATTCAGAGTAATTTTCGGGGCTTTGGTTCGGGGATGATGCCCGACGGGCTTGGCTTCATGTTTCAAGATCGTGGAGAATTATTCAATGTGATGAAAGAGGGCGAAAGTAATACTTATGCTCCCGGAAAACGTCCTTTTCAAACAATCATTCCGGCATTTATGACCAAAAATGGGCAGCCAGTCATGAGCTTTGGTGTGATGGGTGGGTCGTTTCAACCTTTAGGGCATGTACAGATAGTGATGAATATAGTTGACTTTGGATTAAATGTTCAGGAAGCAGGTGATTATCCGCGTATAAACCACGATGGATCTTCTGAGCCTACAGGCGAAGGTATGGCCCCTAAAGGTGGCACCATCACTCTTGAAAGTGGATATACCTATGATGTAATCCGGGATTTAATGCAAAAGGGGCATCAAATTGGGTATATTAATGGGCTATATGGAGGCTATCAGGCTATTCGCTATGATCCGGTACGAAAGGTATATTTTGGTGCTTCTGAATCTAGGAAAGACGGACAGGCAGCAGGGTATTGAAGGGGAAAGCCTAAAGCTAAAAGCCTAAAGCTAAAAGCATAAAGGTGAAAGCCTAAAGCTTTATATGTTAAATTCTAATGTTCTAATGTCTTAATTTAGTTGATCATCAATTTTAATATGGATTTTTTTGAAATTATTTTAAAGCAGATATGGGGGTTTTTTAGCTTTGATGGGCTTATCGAAATTGTCAAATCTGGTAATTATCAGTCTCTCTTAACTTATCAGGGTATAACCTCTAGTGTTGCTCCTGTTTTACCAGTTATTTTGATTTTAGAATTGCTCAGGGGGCTCTTGTATAAGAAATTCAATGTTGTTTCTTATAAAATTTCTTTTTTTAGTTATTTACTTAACTCGGTATTGGGGAGATATATTTCTATTGGGATGACCCTATTTTGCATCGGATTATTTGAAAAATATGCTGTAATTTCTATTTCCTTTACCTGGTACTGGTTTATTTATGGATATATTATCTGGGAGTTCGCACATTTCATTTATCATTTTTTGGCACATAAGGTCAGGTTATTCTGGTGTTTGCATTCCACACATCATGCTCCTGAAAGTATGAATCTGGCTGTTTCACATGCTCATTTCTTTCTTGAAGGCCCCTATGCTGATGTAATTAGAACTTCAATTTGCATGCTTACTGGGGTTCCGCCTGTTATGTTATTTGCAATCATGTTCATTGATGGAACCTACGGCTCTTTTATTCATATTGGAGAATCAGTAATGAAAAATGCGAGATTGGGAATTTTGGGAAAATTTATTTTAAGCCCTGCACATCATCGTGTTCATCATGCTAAGAATATTGAATACATGGATACTAACTATTGCAATCTTTTAAATATTTGGGATAAGGTGTTCAAAACCTATCAGCCAGAAAGAGATGAAATTAAGGTAGAATATGGAATTACCCGTGAGATAATACCCAATAGTTTTCTAGATGCTTATTTTGGAGAAATTGTAGCCCTGGGTAAGGATGTTTGGCATGCACCCGGTTTGACCAATAAAATCCTTTATTTATTCATGCCTCCCGGTTGGAGCCATACCGGTGATCATAAAACTACAGCGGCTTTGAAAAAGGCAATGTTAAAGAAGTTATAGATTAATTAACATTACTCCTCTCTTTTCAAAATCGCAATATCTTCTTTTATTCGTTCAATTTCAACTAAGAGTGTCCCATTATATACTCCTCTGATCCTTCTATGCTTGTCTATCAGAATGAAGTTTTCGGTATGAAGAAACTCATTGCCTGTTTGGTAAAAGCCGATGGTGTCACCCGCAAAATATTCCTGTTTTGCAAGTCGATAAATGGTTGATTTATCTCCGGTTAACAGACTCCATTTGTCAGCTCTTATTTTATTTTCAAGGGCATATTTTTTCAGTTTGGGTACAGAATCTGATTCAGGTGTAACTGAATGTGAGAGTAGGTAAAGTTGTTCATCATCGATAAATGCATCTTGAATTAGGTGCATATTAGTAGTCATTTTGGTACAAATATTTCTGCAGGTAGTAAAGAAGAAATTAGCTACATAAATTTTGCCTTCCACATCTTTTTCTGTAATGGTATTACCTTCTTGATTCACTAAAGAGAATGAAGGAATTTGATGAATTTTTTTATAAGCTGGATCTCCAGGCTCGATCCATTCTGGTGTCCAATCAGGCTGATTAAAAAATGGCAACTTCTCTTGCTCAGTCGCTATCTTTTGTGAAGAGGAATCTTTTTTGATTTCTCCGCATGAAAAGAGTGTGATCAGCAGGCCGATGATTAAACTTATTTTTTTCAATTTCTAGTTATTCTAGATTTTCAAATTTTTTTAGAGCCTTCAGGATTCATACAAAGCTTGAGTCCGATAAGACCATAACGACGTCCATTTTTAACCACATAATTAGCTCTTATTACCCCGTTTTCCCACCAGGCTTTCTGGCTGCCTTCTTCATAGCCCATGTTGTAATGAAATATTTTATATTCCTTGCCATTTTCATACCATTCTTTGGCTATGCCATGATGTTCTCCTTGAATAAAATGATATTCAAATTTTGGACTCCCATTTTCATAGTAGCCTTTGTGAATTTCTATTTTTTTGCCTTGGTGATACATTCTAATCTCAGAGATTTGCTTGTTGGGATACCATTTTTTTGACAGACCTTCCTCTAAGCCGTTTAAATAACCAACCAATAAAGCGGTATCTCCTTTTTGAAATTCTTCGATCAGATATCCATCATATTTTTTATTGGCGTAGTACAATGTATCCTGATGAAGGGTAAATTTCAGGTCTTTAGAAGTATTAATAATATCCGGTACCGTAAAATCATTTTTCAATACAGAAGGAGACACTGCGGTCTCACATCCATATTGAATTAGAATGAAGCACAAAAGAGATGCTAAAGTAATACCTGTTTTCAATCTTATTGGGATATAGTTCCTGGTGTTCCATAATAACCATTGCCATTGATATATGGGTCTTTATTGGTTATGTGATAATGGTATATCCCATTAGGGTATTCTGTAGTAGGGTTAGTATGCCCATGATATATATCCAGTTTGCTTTCATCAACAGCAACACCAAATTCTTCAGGACCATAAACTGGGAATCCATCCAAAAGATATCCAAGTAGCGCAGATTTTGAAGCTTTTACTGTGGTCAGAAAAAGAGGTTCTACATGGTAATGATACATCCCTCCAGGTGCCGGATGACCCCAATATTTGTCAAATGAAACAATCTCATTGGTTAATGGTTGATTTGGACCAGCATATTGGTTAAAAAATGGAACTCCATTCAATGAAACGCCAATGGGTCCGAGTGGTGTTGCCTGATGGGATACTGCTACCTTAGGATCAAGTGGAATTTTAAAAGTATAGGTTTTTTCACTGATGGAATTCGGATTCTTTGAAAAGGTTGCACCCGCAAATGTGGTTCCTGAAAAATTTTCATACAAGCTGTTGGTAGTCGCATAATAAGGACTTGTATGATCGGGGAGTCCCTTTGATTTTATGGTGATGTATGTTCCATCCGATGTGATGCTGGTAGCTCCATATATTTTTTTATACACCTCTGGAACTGTTGCAGTTACAGTACTGGGAATTTCTGGAGTACTAGTTTTATTATTCTTTTTTGAGCAAGCAAATAATGCTATAGTTATAAATGCTGGGAAAATGATGTGTTTCATGTAATTAAAATATTAATTGATCTTCTTGATATCTATTCATTACTGTTGAACAGTAATCCTATTTAAATGGATATACGTTTTTTTTGTTTTTTAAATTTCAGATTTTATTGTTTTCAGTAAATTATTTTATAAAGAATAATAAATAAAAGATTTGATTATGAATTCATCTATTTAAAGAGATTGATTTTTTGGCTGCTTGCCATCACTGCTTTCAAAATACCGGTTAATAATTCTTTTGAAAATCAATAATGCAGTAGCTGTTTTGTTTTAAAATACACCGATAAAGGCCTGCTAAGGAAAGGGGTTATGGAAATTTAAATAGCTATAAGAATCAAAACGATTCTAGTTATTTTATAAAAAATCTTCGCGCATCGGACTAAATGTGTCGATCAAAATGCCTGCTTCAATGCATAAAACACCATGCCATAGATTGGAAGGAACAAAAAATGAATCGCCGGGTTTTAGAGTCTTTTTATTTCCATCAACTTGAACTTCAAATACTCCACTAAAAACATGAGAGATCTGAACATGTACATGGCGATGAATAGGACCAATCCCACCTTTTTCGAATTTTACTTGCATAAGCATCAAAGAAGGATCATAAGCCATGATTTTTCGGCTAACCCCTGGTTCTACTTCCTGCCAGTGAAGAGTCTCGTCTTCTATAAAAAAGTTTGCTTTTGATTCTTGCATATCAATTAATTAATCTGAGGGTCAAGTGTTTTATGTGCCCAAAATTACCTGCTTTATACCGTATATTTTTATTTGAATTGGTATTTTTCTGAATACTATGAATTTGTTGCCCATACTGGTGCTTCATTTATAAAAATTCTTTGGCTTAGTCGATTATTCAGCAAGATTTACTGGATACATTCATGTTATTGAATAGTTACAAGCTCTTTCTTTTAGGTGGTTTAAGGCAATTTTTCTGAATGCCCTTCCAATCAATTTCATTTAAAATAAATTATTATATTTTTATTGCATTATCTCTTGATATAAAGCAGGTAAATGGTAATTTTAGTACTTATTAATTATTAAACGTATTAAGCTCAAAATGAAAAACTTAAAAACCGTATTTTCAACTGTTTCTTTTGCCTTTTTAATGGCGATTGTACTATTCCCTTCTTGCAAACCTAAAAAAATTATTACACAGCCAGTTGCTCAGGCACCTATTAAGGAAGCAGCTAAGCCCGCTCCTGTTGCCGAAGCAGATAGCGATGGTGATGGAATTCCCGATTCAAAGGATAATTGTCCAAATAAGGCTGGAACATCAGCAAATGGAGGTTGCCCAGAAACTGTTGTAGCTGAGCCAAGTTTTAATTATAAAAATATATTGTTTGAGTTTAATTCATCTGTTTTAAAAACAGCTTCTTATTCTGTTCTTGATGAAATTTCTAGAGAGATGAAGAAGTATCCTTCCATGAGTTTTAGTTTGAATGGACATTCTTCTGCAGAAGGTACTGATAAAAGGAATATGACTCTTTCTGTTGATCGGGCAACCGCTGTAAAAAGCTATTTGGTTAGCTCAGGCATCAATGCTTCTAACTTGGCAGCAAAAGGCTTTGGAGAGTCAATGCCAATTAATTCAAATGATACAGAGGCTGGTCGTCAGTTAAACCGAAGGGTAGAAATAAAGAAAAATTAAATAACCAATAGTTTGGTTTTAAATAAGAGGTGTTCAACTAGTTTGAACACCTTTTTTTATTCATTTATTTTTTTTTAATTATAATAAAAAATTCATCTGAAATTCATCTTTGTCTTCCAAATTAGTAAATATTAATAGCAATAGTATGGAAGCACTAGAAATTCAAATGACTGATTTAACTGCAGTTCTAAAACCAGATAGAAGAAAACTTCGCTTATCTGAAGACAAATTGGTAGAGGCATTGAAAAATATGGATAGAGGAGCAATGAACTCCCTTTACAAAATGTATTCCGACTCTCTTTACAGGGTAATTTCAACCATTGTAGTAATAGAAGAGGTTGCTCAAGACCTATTGCAGGAAACTTTTATAAAAATATGGAATTCCTTTAAGCAATATGATCCAGGAAAAGGAAGGCTATATACCTGGATGGCAAGGTTAGCTAGAAATCTTTCCATTGACTATTTGCGAAGTGTCAACTATAGAAATTACACTGTTAGTGAAGATCTTTCTGAAGTAACACAACAAATTGATCAGGCCTTTCATGTATCGTTTAATCCAGAACTTATTGGTGTAAAGGATATGACTCGTATTCTGAACGAAGATCAGAAATTGGCACTTGACCTGATTTATTTTAAAGGGTATACCCATGTACAGGCAGCAGAAGAACTTCAAATTACTGTTGGAATACTGAGGTCACGCTTACAGTCATCCATTGCTGTGTTGCGTAAAACATACAATAGAGACCAATTTTGAATTGGGCCTGACCAATAATTATTGCTTCATACTATCGGGCCTGATGGTTCTTTTCCGCTTGTTAGGATATATATAAACTATCATGCTTGATGTAGAGTGATGATGAGCATAAATTGAATAATACAAATCAAAATTATCGTTTACTTTTGAGAATTATTTCAGAATAGATTATTGGTCAATTCCCTTTAATGGGTTGGCTTGGAGTAAAAAATAGTAAATTGATTTTTTATTCACGGGTTAATATCAGTGGTTTAGGTATGAAACATATTTTTAGATAGTGAGACCTCTCTTTTTTCTTGCTTTTATCTTCTTTTCACATACCGTTCTTGCTCAGAACGAACTAGCCATTGAAAATGGGATAGCATACAATGCTGTTGAAATGAAACCATTTCTTAATGCCCTTCACGAGCAAAATGAGTATGTAATTGCATTTCGTGTGCTGCTTCCTTCATCATCCCAGGAATTCAAATCCGAGTATTTTATTCTAACGCGGCTCGGTAATAATCTACAGGCTTTCCGGTATAAAAATGAAATAGAAAAGCTGAGCCTAACGGATCAATCGCTTGAACTACTATGGAAAAATTTGATGCAGAATGAACTTTTTGCTTTGAAGGATGAAAAGGAATTATCCATTTTCTGTGCTAAAAAGTATGCTGTTTATCATTCCTATTTCTATGAATTTACACTGATTTCAAAAACTAGGATGAAAACACTATCTTATTACTATCCAGAACATTATGATGAGGTCTGTTTTGGGATGGCTGAACGAAAAAAGATCATTAATGCAGTTTCTGCCATTGATTTGCTTGCACTAAAAAATGGATTAGTTCATTAATTAAATTAAAATATATAAGCTTTATGGTAGATGGAATAAACTTTATTACTGATGAGAGCGGGAATACTAAAGCTATTCTGCTCGATCTCAAACAATTTAAAAAAGATAATGTGAGTGCAATGTCTATTTTTAATTCACTTGCTGATCTGCAGCAAATGATCAATGATGCGGGGGTAGAAAAAGAGGCTCCCAATACCTGGGAGATAGCCAAAGAGAAATTAAAGGGATTGAAAACTTGAAATCTCTGTTTTTGTCTTTTGATTGAATTTGCTGATTTTTGTTTAAGGTATCCTGATTATTTTCAACTAGAAAAACTGCTTATTAACAATCTTTCTATGCTGTTATGGATACATTTTGAAATTGTTGAAAATAGCTTTATTTGGGATAGCTTTAATTTTCCTAATTTAGCCCAATCATAAGAAAGCCAATGAGTACAACATTTGATTTTGAAAAGCCTATTGCAGATCTGCTATTGCAGATTGAAAAGGTTAAGCAGGTCTCTGAAAAGACAAAGGTAGATATGGGTGCAACGATTGCCGAGCTTGAAGCAAAGCTTGATTTCACCAGACATGAAGTTTATTCTAATCTTACAGGATGGCAGAATGTTCAGATATCCAGGCATCCTGATAGACCTTATACGCTGTCTTACATAGAAATGATCTGCGATGATTTCAT
>CANKAT010000088.1 GCA_947479815.1 Sphingobacteriaceae bacterium | reverse complement strand
ACATTCAAAAGAGATAAATGTGGAGAAATTATGGAAAAACTATTATAACAAAAACAGTAAGATTGTAAACCTATTACAGGATAAAAAAGAACCTGTAAACGCATTGCAGGATTAAATCAAAAACTGTAAACTTTTTTTAGGACGATACAGCTGGTCCAAAGGACTCCATTGGAGCGGGGGAATAAAAGGGGGTGGTTTTTAATTTTAGTGTTGAGAATCACCAAGCAAAAAAACACTATTTCAAAATTTCATCATAAAGCCTCAACACCTTTCCTTCATGAATCTCCAAACTGAAATTCTCCGCTATTCGTTGAATGGACCGGGATCCGAATAGTTTGAGTTTATCTTTCTCATCTAAAAAAAGTTCTAGTTTTTGTGCCAGATCAGCCGCGTTTTGATTTTCAAATAAATAGCCATTCCAGCCATCTGCTATTTGTTCAGTTGTTCCACCGGCATTCGATCCGATAACGGGAAGCCCCATACTCATTGCTTCCATTATTACTCCGCCAAATGGTTCTGGTTCACCTGAAGGCAATACAAAAACATCGAATAAGCGGTAATAAGGTAGCGGGTCTTTTAAATGACCAAGGAAATGGATCTGGTCTTGAAGGTCATATTTACTGATCAAGCTGTGGATATATTCCTTTTGTGATTCATATCCGGGAACGTAATCTCCAATCAAAACTGCCTGAATATTCTTGCCTGTTTTTTTTGTCAGTATACCAATGGCCTCGATCAGGAATTCTTGCCCTTTGCGTATCAAACGAATTCTGGATGTGCAACCCAAAACCAGGTCGGCATTATTTAATTTAGTACGGAGCTCCTCTGATATGGATACTTCATTTAAATTTTTTGGGATCTCAAAGCCATTATAAATAGATTGGATATTCCTAGCACCTCCAAATTGTTCGGCCATTGTTTTTGAAACGCACACCACTTGATCTGAAAGCCCAGTTATGTACGCAGAATAAAGAGGCCAGAATTGTTTAAAGTCGCCAAACCACTCTCTGATATGCCAGATATGTTTTTTGCCGCTAAGTTTTGCAGCAAGTGCAGGTGCAGGAACCACTCCTGTATTGGTATGAACAATTTCAATCTTAAATTTTTGGATGATCTTGATCAGGCTAATCACATTCCCTAAAAATTGAAACAAGGTTGGTATCAGGTACTTTATTTTGAATGATTTGCGCGTAAAAATGTATAGGTCTTTAGAGATGAGAATTCTTTGGGATGGAATGATCGCAGTTAAATTGTTGAATAATACTCCGTTTTCTGGTAAAATTACGTGAACGGTATAATTCTGTTCCAGAATTTTGACGAGTTTGATAAGAGAACGACTTGCGCCATACATATCTCCGCTATGGCCAACTAAAAGGATATTTTTCTTCATTTATTTAAATCCGAATTTAGTTTCATGCTGCCTGTACCATTCCAAGAAGCAAAATATATTCCAAAGTAGGCGCTTATTGGTTCCCGGCTTTTGTTTGTTATTGTCTTCCCAAAGTTGCTTTACTTTTTCATTATTCAGATATGGATTATTGCGCAAATTATCCCTAGAAAATAGAAAAGAAGACAGTTCCAAAAGGTTGGAATTTAGCCATTTATGATTAGGAGTTAAAAAACCTTGCTTGGGTCTGCTTGAAATCGTTTCAGCAATGCTTGTAGGCAGTTTCTTTTTCAATAGCTGTCTTAAATAATTTTTGGATTGAAAGGGGTGCTTATTAAAATGTGCTGACGAGTTTAACACTACTTCAACGAGTTCATGATCTAAAAATGGGGTTCGGGCTTCAACGCTGCAGGCCATCATCATTCGGTCGGTTTTTACCAACAGATCGTCAGGCAGCCAGGTAAGCAGGTCGAGCATCAAACTTGACTCAAGATTGCCTGCATTTCTTTTGAAATGTTGTAAAAAATCATCAAACTGATTTTCGTAATTACCGGTCGGTCTTTTATCGGGGTTTAAAAATTGTTTGCTCAGATCCGGGCTTAAAATAGAAGTCCAGCGGGAAGTTCCGGTATCTTTTCTAAACGAGCTTATGCTGTGCAGTTTGTTTTTTATTCGGTCAAATTTGTGAATCCCTAATTCTGAAATACCATTCAGAAGCATTCCTGCACATTCAAAAGGTAGCTTTCCTAAACCGTAATAATATTTTTCGTACTGATAATGATCATAGCCATGGAAGAGCTCATCGGCCCCCTCGCCCGATAAAACTACTTTCACATGTTCGCCGATTGATTTGGCAATCAGATAGGTTGGTATAATTGCCGAATCGCCCAGAGGCTGATCTCCATGAAAAATAGATTTGGAGAAATTATCAATACTGATATCTTCTAAGTTGAGGCTTACCAGCTCGAGGTCTAAGGCTGAAGCAACCTGTTTAGCATAGCCTGATTCATCAATTGATTGCTCAGCGAATCCTACATTGAATGCTTTAACTTTTTTTCCGGCCAGTTCATGCATATAACAGGCTAGCAAGGATGAATCGATACCGCCGCTAAGAAGTAGTCCGATATCAACATTAGAAACAAGCCGGTACTTGATGCTTTTTTCAAGTAGTTTATCTATTTCTTGTAGTTCAGGAATATCTTTTCGCTGCCCAACATGATCAAACATATTCCAATAGGTGCTTGATTTGCCTTGGTTCTGGTGAAGACCATAACTAAAAAGTTCTCCTGCTTTGATCTGCCTAACATTCTTATAAATGGTATGAGGACCAGGAATATACTGGAGTGATAAAAAGTTGAGCAAACTTTCCTCATTTATTTCTAGCGGGATATTTTTGAAGGCATGAAAGAATTTGATTTCCGAAGAAAATAGGATAACCTTTTCATTCTCAAAAATAAATAATGGCTTTTTACCAAGTCTGTCGCGGGCAAATACTATTTCATTAAGTATTCGATCATAAATGACCAATGCAAACATACCCCTGAGGTACTTGCAAAACTCCTTGCCATACTGAGCATAAGCAGCAAGAATTACTTCGGTATCGCTTGCTGTATTGAAGGTATGCCCAAGGTTTTGTAAGGATGACCTGAGCTCTTGGTAATTAAATATTTCGCCATTGAAAATAAGCACATACCGCTGATCTGAAGATTGAAAGGGTTGATTTCCATCGGCAGAGAGGTCAATGATTGATAATCTGCGATGGCCAAAACAAATTCCATTTTCAGACCATATACCCTTATTGTCAGGGCCACGATATTCCATGTGGTTTAGTGCATGGCCGAGCGGTTCAATAAATTCTGATTGGAAATCAGGATTGTTTTTTTTTGAGATTACTCCAATGATACCACACATAGTCAGAATAGTAGGGGCTTCATAAAACCTATGTGATAATCAGTGCTGATCATTTCTTTATTTTCGGCTCTTGATAACTTTTGCAGGAACACCTCCAACAATACTGTAGGGTGGAATATCTTTCGTGACTACGCTGCCGGCTGCAATAATTGATCCGCGGCCAATGGTTACGCCTGCCAAAATTACGGTGTTTGCGGCTATCCAGCAATCGTCTTCAATTTTGACAAACTCCCGTTTAACTCCTTGTTCTTTTATGGTTAAATCGGGTCTATCAAATAGATGGTTCTCTGCATAGATACTTACTCTGGGCGACATCATCACATTATCACCAATCTCAATATATCCTGAACAGCCGATATATGAATAGGGACCAATGCTTGAATTATTTCCTATTTTTAGTCCTTCGCCAATTGCTGACCCGTAGATATTTGTTGGCCGTATAATTGCATGTTTGCCAATGGTCACCCGATCACCAACTACAATCCCTCTATAGGTCATACAGTTTACTTCGGCGTAATCTTCTACAATAAAATCTCGTCCTACGCTTAAATGGCGAGCATATCGAATGGATGCACCCTTGCCTACCATGACCCAACCCTTAGAGCTTTTAAAGAATAAACGCTGAAACATTCCGCGCATGAAAAAAAATGAAAGCCTAAAAAAGGTGGTCAGGATATCAGCAGTATGCCATTCTGAAGGGAAACGTTCGAGTATAAATTTGTATCGTCGCAGGAATGAAGTTTCTGATTTCATATAGTTTTGACAAGAAGACGTTTATTTTGAGTTCCTGCTTATCAGGTTTTCAAAATTTATCTCTACAAATTTAAAAATGTATCCGGATTATAAGTAGGAATTTGGTGTGCTATAATTTGAATAGCTTAACTCATGCTCAATCATATTTTCAATGATCTGATTTAAGCCAAGTTTTGCTTTCCATTGCAGCTCATTATTTGCTTTGCTCGGATCTGCTCGTCCTATTTGAAGATCTGTAGGCCTTCTTAGCACTTCGTCTATCACCACATGACTTTCCCAATCAAGATCTAGAATCTTAAATGTAGTGTCAATAAATTCTTTCAGCGTATGGCTTTTCCCTGTTGCAATGATATAATCTTTTGGCTGATCTTTTTGCATCATTAGCCACATGGCTTCCACATAATCTGGAGCCCAACCCCAATCGCGTTCAATATTGATATTACCCAAACTAATTCTATGCGATTGATTACGATATATTTTACAGGCACCTGAAATAATTTTTTTAGTTACGAAGTGATCCGGTCTTAGCGGAGATTCGTGGTTAAAAAGAATCCCAGTACAGGCAAAAAGGTTGTAGGCTTCGCGATAATTGTCGATCTGCCAGAATGCTGTTGCCTTTGCAATGGCATACGGACTTCTTGGATGAAAAATAGTGTTTTCGTTTGCAGGAATAATGCTGTCTCCAAAACACTCACTAGACCCTGCATTATATAATTTAATAGGCAAATTGCTGAACCGGATTGCTTCCAAAAGATTGAGATTGCCGGTACTGATACTTTCATGAGTTTCATGAGGCTGTTCAAAGGATAATCTGACCGAGCTCTGCCCAGCTAAATTATACACTTCGTCAGGTTTTATTTTGTTGATGCATTCAAGCGTATTACCAAAATCAGTGATATTGATGGATATCAGGGTAATGTCGTCTTTGATCCCTAGATTAATTAAATTGATGAATGAAGAGGTTTGGGCATCTCTAGAGGCTCCATAAACCCGATACCCCTTGCCCAGTAAGAATTTAGCAAGGTATGAACCATCTTGCCCGGAAACTCCGCATATTAAAGCTTTCTTCACTTATTTAGTTTAAAAGTGTTTATTCTTTACAGAAAAACACCGTAAATGATAAATAATTTACGAAAATGCTAAAATTTATTGACAGCTGATTGAAAAGTTTTAATTAATTCTTGTGTATTTTTTTCCCAGGAAAATAATTTAAGTCTTTTTGTACCTTTTTGGATAAGTTCTTGCCTCAATCCAGGGGTTTCAATAAGTTCTCTGATTTTGAGACTAATGTCTTCAACATGAAAGGGGTCAAAGCATAAAGTGGCATCACCACCTACTTCAGGAAGGCAGGTGTTGTTTGAAACAATTACTGGTATTTGATGATGGAATGCTTCTAAGACTGGCAGCCCAAAGCCTTCATTGATTGACGGAAAAACATACATTTCTGCATATTTATAAAAATAAGCTAGGTCGTTATCGCTTGCATAGCCAGTGGTTATGACATGATCTTTTAATCCCAACCTGTTTATAGTTTCATGAATGGCTTCACTATCGTCCATGTCATGTTTTGGACTAGGCTGCCCAACCAGAACCAGGGAGTAATCGGTATGTCCTGCCAGATGTATGAGCTTAAACGCTTCAATTAGGCGAACTAAATTTTTTCGTTTTTCAAGTGTACCTACGTGTAAAATAAATTTTGAAGTGGGCATTGAAAAACTAGGGACATAGCCTGGTTCAGGATCTGCAACTGCCATCATTTTAGGAGCAAGATGTATCGCCTTAATTTTATCCTTAGGAATACCTGTGAAATGAGAAATTCGATTTCTGGTATACTCTGTAATTGTTATAATGATGGGTGATTTTTTTGCAGCACTTACTCCAATCCACTTGAATAATTTCAGCCAGCTTGAATTATAATGACTAGAATACTCGTAAAAAAAAGCATCGTAAAAAACTGGAATAGCTTTAAATCCGGGAGTGAAATAGGGTACAAAATAATCTGTACAGAAGAGGATATCAACCTTGTTTATTCGTGCTTTTATAGGAAGAATTATTTGTTTCCAAATAATAAAGCGGATATGTTCAATTAGTTTTAATAGTTTAAAACGTCCGGTATAAACGGGGAATGAGGTATCAAAATATACGAGGTCACAATCGTAATTGCCGCTTTTAAATTGGTGATATATTTCTTCTAAATAGGTTTTGGAACCTGTTTTGGCGATCCGAAGATCACGTATATCCATTCCAATTTTTAATTTTTTGGGCATTTAAGACAGTATATGTTCAGTAAAATTAGATAATAATATGTATGTATGAATTATTTCTAAACTATTCTTGATTCTTCTTCTATTTTTGGTTCAGAGATCATGTGTATGAAAAGTCCGGATAAAAACCAACTCAGGTAGGAGATATATACTGAAGATTCTAATTCTGAGGTAAGCAATGGGATAATGAAACCAATTTTCATCAAAAGGAGACTCAAACATACCTTCTTTTCTTTTCCTGTCAATTTAGGATACCATTCCCAGCATGTTTTAATAAAATATAGATGTATCCAAAGGTACAGTAATAAGGTTATGATGCCGGTTTGTACGCCAATAATGATGTACTGGTTCTCTCCTCCTACCGTATCACTCAGGCTTGAGGCAACTCTGCCTGAATTTCCGAGCCCAAGGCCTAGGGGATTTGCTAAAATAGCTTCTACCCCCTCAATCCAAGCTAGAATATGTCCTATACTTGATGGATTCGTGAAGGTTATGGTTTCCATGACAAATTCATAGAGATCAGGATTCATGATCAACATAAAGAATATAAAATACAACAGAACCAAGATCCCTAAGCCATAAATTATTTTTAGTACCACCTTCTTTTTAGTGATCAGGGCATAAATGAAGATCATGATGAAATAACTTGCCAGTGATGATCTAGATAGCGCAAAGAAGATGGCAAACTGGGTAGTGAGTATAGCCAGTATTCCAAATTTGTCTAATTTAATTTGGTTGTCATCATCTGTATACAGGCCTGCAGCAATTGCCAGGGCAAGTAATGTTGCAGCAGCAAATTCTAATGGGTTGGCAAAAAAACTGCCAAATCGTTTTAGACCGTTGGATGTTTCAAAAGTCCAGGAAAGCCCGTAATTTCCAGTAGCCTCCTGATTGAAATAATAGAAGTTATAATCTGCATAGCCGGTTAGATTTTGAAAGTGCTGATCCGTTATGATTTCGAAGAATAAAACAGCTGCTGCGCATATAAATAAAGCTAGAATGTAGTGAAAGTATTTGCTGATGTAAATTTTTGCTGGATCAAATAAACGACCTGCAAAATAAATGAATGTAAAGAAACTGGAGCTTTTAAATGCAATAAGCTTATTTACAAAACCGTATGTGCCAATTGGTAATAACACATAGAGTAGGGTATATAAAAAGAAGGCTAGAATAGCATAATCAACTGATTGCAATCTAATTCTTCTATTCAACTCCCATATACTTGTACCTAAGGTGATCAGTATTAGGAGTTCTTTTAGCGGCTGTATAAAAGGGATGATACTACCAAAACCCAGTTGCAGAGCCACTGAAAGGCTTGTGGTATAGATGGGCAGACCCAAAATCAAAAACACTAAAATACCCTGGCTATTCCTAGAAAAAAGATTTTTTAAAGAGATCAGGAAGGAAGAAAAATAAATGAGAGGGAATATGAACATTCTTGCCTTAACTTGTTTTGATTATAAAGATCTCTGACCGCAATTCTAGTAAAATTAAATGAATTATTGATTTTGGAATAAATTATCTGATAGTTTTATTTGGTTGCACCTGCATGATTATTTCTGATTATATGTTTATTAATGGTGCATTTGCTTTTCAAGTAAAATAATCCTTTATTTTTGCTGACATAATGAATACTAAGAACCTACTAATTGCTGCTTTGGCAAGAGATTGCGAAGACTCTTTGAGGGCTAATATTCCTATGATTGAGCAACTCAGGGCCAAATTTACTTGGTCTGAAGTTGTGGTCGTAGAAAATGACAGTATTGATGGCACAAAAGATTTATTAAATGACTGGAAAATAAAATCTAGTAATGTTACTATAATTTCAACTGATTATGGGACTAAAACAATTCCGGATAAAAGTGATTTAATAGCTAATCCAATGACTAGCGTTCAGCGTATTGATAAAATGGTTTCTTATAGAAATCTTTATTTGGATTATATCAAACAAGTTCAACACCCCATTGACTTAGTTATTGTTATAGATGTTGATGTAATTGAAATTTCTTTAACAGGTTTAATGAATGCAATAAACTCTTTTGATCATAAAACTGGTGCTATTTTTTCAAATGGCATGAGTGTGATGAAAACTCCTTTTGGTTTGTCAGAAATTTATTATGATGCATTTGCGGTGTGGGAGTATCCCATGTTGAATGAATTTAGTTATTCAACGGAGTCAATCCATCAAACATTTAAATCGATTAATCGAAATATTAAAAAATCGCCCTTTTATCAAGTTATTTCTGCTTTTGGTGGTGTTGGTATTTATAATTATCAGGCAATAAAGAATTTAAATTATAAAACTGTTTTGAATCCATTCAATCAACAAGAAGCTATTTGTGAACACATTCCCTTTAATCAGGAGATTGTTAAGCAAGGATTCAATAATTATATAGCCAGAGATTTTAAGGTTGTTTATGAAAAACATAATTGGACTTTGATATTAAAGCTAATCTTGTCTTTCAACGTATTTAGTTTTATCTATCCAATCATTCTTAAAATTAAAAAATCATTTTTTTAAAATTGCTATTCTCAGCTCATAGCCGTGGGGGCCTTACCATTTTCTATAGCCCGCCCGGATGAATCCGTTCGGACGGGCAAAAAAGCACCATACCGAGGCGGTACGACGAGACCATGAGCGCCTTTAAAAAACAATAAAAAACAGCGAATAATCCCACCGCTGCGCCTGCTGCTATGAAAGGTTCTGCGAAGGCTAGGACGGTAATTGCCGCACACTCCCGATAGCTATCGGGACAAGGCGGAAGAGAGGTGAACGGAGGTTCAGTGAATGGACGATTTGTTTAAGATTGAACTAAGTTTTCCTGTGCCAGGAGTTAGCTAATTCCATTCACAATTTCATTCCGCTAATAGCCGCTTTGGACAGCATATCGGATAATGAGATTTCGAAAAAAGCTTGAATTTTAATATTAAAATTGAATTTTCCTTAGACATCCAGTGTCCACCGCTGGCGGGGGAATAAAAGGGGGTGGTTTTTAATTTTAGTTTCGAGAATTATCAAGCATAGGAAAGTGCTTGGTGTTACTCACCAAGCATTCATGATTTCATTCCGCTCATAGCCGCGGGGGCCTAGTCCTTTTTCTATAGGAAAAAAGTACCAAAATCCCACCGCTGCGCCTGCTGCTATGAAAGGCAGTGGGTTGGCTCAGTAAGTAATTGCCGCACCAGTCAAGGCGGAAGAAACGGTTATTAAAGGTCTGTGCAAGCGTAGCGGATAAAAAACAATTGGGCATCACCGCATTTTGCGGCATTGGACAGGGCGTTAACTCTAATAGCATCCTTAATACTATATTCAAAGCCCTGTACGCAGCCGTTGGTGGATGAACGTTCATAACCCCCACTAACGTTCACCTTTGTACCCTGTCAGATTTTAACTAAAAAGAATAAATACAAAATGAACTATAATACCCGAGCGTTGGGATGAAAGAACGGCGGGCCAGGTGTTTTGCCCTGTGCGGTGGAAGCATCGTTCTTTCTTGATTTTTTGGATACTTTTTCATCAAGAAAAAAGTATCAAATATTGATATAAAAATTATTCTAAAATAATTTTATGTTTCTTATGCTTGGTGGTACCCACTAAGCATTGGATAATTTCATTCCGCTCATAGCCGCGGGGGCTTAGTCCTTT
>CANKAT010000087.1 GCA_947479815.1 Sphingobacteriaceae bacterium | reverse complement strand
GATTGAACACAGACAGGGTGGAACTTTTGTTTCTATCACAGATGGTCTTTTATATGGTGAAGGAACAAGCCAAGAAACTCTTGCTGGTAGGGATGGAGGATTAGTGTTCGGCGGAAATTTATTTCCAAATGAAAAAGCAGTGCTCGCTGATGGATCAACTAATACCATAGCCATTAATTCTCAAACTTTTTGGAGAACTTATGGAGGTAGAAATACACCGATTGGTGAAGCATTTATTAGAAGTGCTACTAATACTCGGGTAAGAGAGGCTTCATTAGGTTATACTTTTCCAAAATCAATGTTAGCCAAAGTTGGATTTATATCGAACGTAAAGCTATCATTGGTGGGAAGGAATCTGTTCTTTTTACATATGAACGGTGACTGGGATCCTGAAATTCTTTCAGGAGCTGCTACATCATCTGCAGGTTACCAAACGTATGCACCACCTACTGAAAGAACCTTTGGTTTAAATTTAAAGGTTGATTTTTAGGAAATTTATAATTGATAATATTTAATTAGATATAATATTAATATCATGAAAATAACATATTATTTAAAAAGTAGTGTTGCTGCATTGGTAATCCTACTGATATTGAGTACAGTTTCTTGTACCGAAAAATTTGATGATCTGAATAAACCTAGAGGTGAGCTTACTGCTGACCAATTGGATGCTAGTATGATTGGTTTTGCCTTTGCTGAAGCCCAACATTTTGGTATGAGAGCTTGGTATCAAGGAAATAATCTTTTTGCTGGGGAGTACTCACAGTTTCAGGCCACAGTGCATCCTAACTTTACATCCTCCAATTATAATGGTCCGGCTTCTTGGGCAAACTTAATGTTAGAAGGCTTTTATTCAAATACAGCCTATGGAGCTGCTGCAAATCAATTGGATTTAGCACTCAAATCAACAACATTACTCAATCAGAAGCCAGAGAATGCACTTTGTAAGATTTGGAAAGCTCAAATATACCACCGTCAAACCGATTATTGGGGTCCAATTATCTATTCTAATTTCGGAAATGGTAAAACCAGCGTTGCATATGATTCTCAAAAGGACATTTATTATGATTTTTTTAAGATTTTAGATGAAGCAGCTGTAGATCTAAGGGCAGCAAATCCATCATATGTTATTTTTGCTAATGGTACGGGATCTCATGATCTTGTATACGCCGGAAATGTGTTAAAGAATCTTAAATTTCTTAATTCTTTACGTCTTAGGCTTGCCATGAGGATAGTATATGCTGATCCATCAAAGGCAAAAGCGGAGGCTGAAAAAGCTTTAAGTGCTCCCGAAGGTGTGATAATCAGTAATGCAGATAATGCTATTTCAAAGGTTAAAATTGATGGAACCAATGTGAATAAACTTAGTACAATTACTTATATCAGTGAATTTGTACTAACTTCTACTTTGGCAAGTTTAATGAATGGATATGAGGATCCAAGAATCCCTGTATATTCTCAGCCATGTTGTGGGCGCTTAACTCCGACCACTGCTGTTTTTGGTGGTTTAGTTGGATTTAGGAATGGTTACCCAGCATCGTTAAGGAGTAAAGACCTTGATTTATCCTATTCCTATGTTGGAAAAAAATGGTTGCCTATAAATAATGGAGGTACTAATGAGCCAGATCATATCATGGAAGCTTCTGAGGTATTTTTCTTAAGGGCTGAAGGCGCTTTGAGAGGATGGAATATGGGAGGAACTGCACAAGCACTCTATAATGAAGGCATCAGGGCATCTATAAAATTCAGGACTACTGCTACAGATGCTGTAATTGATGCATACATTGTCAGTACTAAATTGCCTGCAAAACCATTGGATAAATTTGGTAAACCTGATGCGAGAAATAGTCCGCCGGTTACTGACATTCCTGTACTTTATGAGACAGCTGGAACTTTTGAAAGAAATTTGGAGCAAATTATCACTCAAAAATGGTTGTCTTTATTTCCAATTAATGACACTGAAGCATGGGCCGAACGTCGTAGAACCGGTTATCCAAAAGGATATGCCATTATACAGTCTGATAATCTAGCTCTAACAAGAACTCAATTGGCAAGAAGAATTATATATCCTTCAAATGCTTACTCAACTAACAAAGTTGCAACAGAAGCAGCAGTGGTTCTTTTAGGTGGCCCAGATACTTATGCGACCAGACTTTGGTGGGATGCTAAACCTTTGGCATCTTTTCCAGTTCCAGTTGATTAATTTTAAAATGTGTTTATAAATGACATCGTTTTTTCAATGAATATTTTATTTACACGCGGTAATTCCAAGCACATAACAATAAGAAAAGTAGTATTTCCTTTTCTTATTGTTATGTGCTTCACCGTAATTTCTATTTCCGCTCAGATAGTCAGTAATGGCCAATCAAATTTCAAGAGCCAAAGCGGAACACCCATTATTTCTGAAAGAAAAAATAATCCTGATTTTAGGGTAAAAGAAATTGAACTTGATGCCGCAGGTATTGAAAATCAGGCACAATTGATCAAACTTCAGTTTGATAGTAATAAAAAAATAATTAGACTTCAGGATACTGAACTTATTGAAGATGATGCTCCTGCTGCTGGTCTTCCTGAAGGGTATAAAACGTATACTAAAGGCCCTGTTGAGTGGGTGGAAGATCTGAGGAAAGGTATCGTGATTAAAAAAATCCTAGAAATTGAGAATCCTGCTGCTGCTTCTGCCAGACTTGTATTTAAGGGTATGGAGGTTAAAGGAAACAGAGAACCACTTCATTTGTCATTGAATGGTGAAAAATTTATCAGGCCTGCTTCAATTATCGCTTATCCACATGCTCGGCAATATATCGATATGGCCGGATTAGACCGATGGTTTTATGTAGATATTCCTGTTGAAAAACTCCGAAAAGGAAAAAATGAGATCCTCATGTGGACTGAGAGCGATTCAACTTCCTGGAGGGTATTAATTGCCCACATTAATGAATTTAAACGTGGCTCACTAACCCGTACAAGTCCGAATCGTTCCTTGAAAAGCAGTAATGGGGGTAAGAGTTGGACGGATACGCGACTTGGTGCTATGGATTTGATTGACGGTGAGTATTCAATTCGATTAAGTATCGATCGATTTCTGTCTTCAGGTGAATATGTTTCACCATTAATTGATCCGGTAAACGGAGATAATCCCTTAAAACGTATTTCTGCTAATCTGAAACTAACTTTTTGGCCTGATTTTGAAGAGCCATCCCAAACCAAGGTTAAAGCTTTCATCCGCTTTGGATCAAGTCCTGTTATCGGAGATGACTCTTGGACTGCCTGGCAGTTATTGGAAAGAGGGCAAGAGTATTTGCTTGCTGACAAGCACTATATGCAATGGAAGGCTGAACTTTCAACAAACGACCCCCTTAAAACACCCCAAATCAGAAAATTTCGTTTTGCAGCAGCATGGGAAGATCAATCGCTGAATAAAAAGACGGGCATGCAGGCTCAGGTAATCAATAACGGAAAAATTGTGGAGCCTTCTTATCATTTTTCATACGAGGATTTAAATCATCTGGACCTTAAAAAGTATAGAGAAGATCATCAATTGGATAAGATCGTTAAAGGTGCAGATACAGAATTCGAAGTAATGATGCGTTTACTAAATTGGGCATATAGGGTACCACTTACTAGTGAAGCATATTCTTGGAATTGGAATAACGTAACTGTAAGTCCTGTAATTGCAGAAGGTACAGGAATGCCGCAGCTCAACGGGCCTTATTTTAAAGGCAGGCGAATGGTTGAAATGTGCCTTTATCCTAATCAGGCTTTAATAGGGGCTTTACTTTCAATGGGATATCAGGCAAGGCATATTAATATTCATAGTGAAGGCGAAAGTGGACATGAAGTGACTGAGGTTTGGTCAAATCAGTTAAATAAATGGATATATATGGATTCAACCCGAGATTATTATTATTTCGATCCAGAAACTGGAATTCCATTTAATCTCCTTGAAATTCATAATCTGCTTGCTGCTGAAATGCCCCGTGTGGAAACTTGGCAACGTCCTTTTGCACCTGAAATAGGTAAAGAACTTGTATCTCGGCTGAATGTCGGTCAGCGTCAGGGGAATAATCCATTTCCAATACAAGGTGGTGGCGGTACTCATATTCTAGAGATTATGGGTCATTTTCGAATTATCCCACGAAATGATTTTCTTTCAAATCCTTTGCCTGTTCCGGTTCATACCGGTGATACCATGTGGGGATGGGATGGTTTTTTAAATTGGTATGATGATGTCTTTCCAAGGCGCGATGAGTACCAAAGATATACGAACCGTGAGTCAGATTTTTATCAACCACTTAATCAGGCAAAGGTTTATCTTAATGAAACCACAAAACCTGGAATACTGAAGGTAGAGGTTGATACGTTTACTCCCGGAGGTTTTGATAGTTTTCTGGTTTCTGTGAATAATTCTGAGTGGCAAAGCCGGAACCAGAAATCATGGGATTGGACACTGAAGAGTGGTTTGAATAGCATAAAAGTTCGCACGAAAAATATAAGGTCAATACTTGGGCCTGTTAGCGAGATTCAGGTTTCTTATAATCCCTGAAATAAAAAATAAAATATAAATACTGCACTTAGGTTTATAGAACTTGATTGAATTGAAATTAGAAGAATGGAGGGGAATAAAAATCTACTGCGTGCTGAGTTCATAAAAATGAGCGGAGGATTGGCGTTTTTAATGCTGAGTAGTAAATGGTTGTTCGCTGAAAATATTCAGGCTGCCGATCTGGTAAGTACAGCACAAAAGAGACAACAATACACCACATCACTGCTTAAAAAATTGGTAACGGATATTGGTCCGAAGCCCAGTGGCAGTAAAGCTTATGCAAAGGCAGCAAAGGTTGTTTTTCAGGAAATGAAACGTTCCTTGCCTGATGTGAATTACGATAAATATGAATTTGATAATTGGGATCCAATAAGCAGCTCTGATTTGATTGTTGGTGGTCAGCATATTGAAGCAATACCACAGAAGAGAGGGTTTGGTACTGCAGCAGAAGGAGTTCAAGGAATAATCGCCAAAAGTGGAAGTGGCTTTGCAATTATTGATCAACAAAACGCTACTATTTTGGCATACTTTTCTGTTAGTCAATTTGGTAAAGCAATTGCAGGATCAGGTTCAGGAGATCTTTCAAATTCGATTCCCGTATTTGGTATTGGAAAACAAGATATTCCACTCCTTGAGAGAAGTATTAAAAATAAACAAAAGGCATGGATTAAATCAGAATATCATCCTGTTTATAAAGCTCCGGGAATAAATGTAATTGGTCAGATCAAGGGCAAAAGCAAGAAAGAAATCTTGGTAATTGCCCATTTAGATACCATTTTTAATACCCCTGGCGCAAATGATAATACATCGTCTGTTATTGTGATGCTCATGCTTGCACATGCTGCTTCAGGAAGAGAAAATAAGCATACCTTGACCTTTATTGCATCCGATTCAGAAGAATATGTTTATGAAGGAGCCTATCATTATGCTAAAGGCCGTATTGATGATAATAGTATAAAGGATATAAGGCATGTTATTAATTTTGATTCTCTTACCTATGGCCCTAATTTATGGATATCTTCAAAAGATCAGGATGTAAAAGATCTGATTCAAAAAATTCATAAAGATCTGAATATTGATACAAAGCCCATTTTTGATCAAAGTGATGGCTATGTAATGGATTCCTTACCTTTTAGACCATCAGGTGCAAAAGCATTACATGCCAATAGTAGAGGCTATGATGAAAAGACCTTGCCTGTTTATCATCGTCCAGACGATACTGCAGATAAGGTGCCGCTTGATTGTGTCGAAAACAGTTTTCTGGTATTTGATGAGTTTATTAAAAGGATAGACAACGAGTAAAAACTATAATTAACACTAGCTTAAAATATAATACACCATAATTATAAAACTATGTTTTTAAAATTCAAAAAGAAGATCGCCGTATGGAGTGTGATCATGTTAACAGCAGGAATGGCAAATGCCCAATCTAATTCAGGGTGGTATACAGAAGGGAAAGATTATGCCCCTACAAGGCGTATTAAGATCAATGTTACTAATCCTTTGGCCATCCCATTAAAAGGGGCCCCAATTGTAATACAGCGTAAAAGCCTGCCATTTCAGAATATCCCCGAGCGATGGATAGGAATTGTTGATCCTGCACTTGCATCAGATCCTGAACCTACAGCTGAGGAATTGAAGAAGAACAGCGGTTATGTAAGAAGAAAAGAAACTAATGGTCATTATGTGGAGCTTCAGGTTGATGATAAGGATAAAGATGGTATTTGGGATGAAATATTCTTTATGACGGATCTTAAAGCAAGAGAATCAAGAGATTTCTATATCTATATTGATCATTATGAGCGAGGTATGTATGAGCATGAGGTACATGCAGCCATTGCAAACTACGGACGCCATACAGTTCCATTATGGGAGTCAAAAGAAATGGGATGGAAATTATGGTATCCGCATGATGTAGATCTTCATGGTAAAAGAGCTCCTATGCTTACAGCTTATTATGAATATTCTACCAATAAGTCAGGATATTATATGCCATGGGAAATGGGAACTGATATCATGACAGTTGCAAATACTTTTGGTGCTGGCGGGATGGCGGTGTTTGAAAATCCAAATGATATGGAAAATCCTTCACGTGCCTATCATTCTCCGTTTAAGAATAAAGGCCCTTTTGATGATACCCGCTATACCTTTGATGTGGTTTATAATGGACCACTACGTAGTATGATTAAAGTAACTACCACGAATTGGAATTCAGGGAAGGGCTTCTATGAGCTGGATCAATTCTATACAGCGATGGCCGGTAAAAGCTGGAGTATTGTGGAAACTAAATTCAATAAATTCCTTCCTCCTAATGCCGAAGTAAATTTTGGAGCCGGGATCAGAAAAATCATGAATGAATATACCTCCGTAAACAAAAAAGGAATAGCTATTTCAATGGGTAAAGATGTTGAGGCCAGAATTCCTGATGAAGATATTGGTGAGGAGGTTTTAAGAGTGCCATGGCAAGGGATTGGTTTGATTGTACGCGATAAATATAAGCCAGAATATAAATCGATTAAGAATTTTGGAGGTAATCACGTTTTTAAAATGCCTGTAACTGCTGACCTTACTTATGAATATATGATTTTAGGTGCATGGAGTTTTGGTGAAGTAAATAACAATGAAAAAGATTTTGTTAAATATGTTGAAGATGAAGGAGTTAAATATAATAATCCTCCAATCATCAAAGTGTCTGGATTTGAGACAAAAGCAAAATAATGGATAATCCCATTCAAGAAATACAAAAAGATATTTCATTGAAATATTTGATTGCGAAATCATATTTCTCGGGTTTTGATGAAGCTCATGATACCTATAATGCCATTTCTGCCGCTAGTGATGGCAAGGTTTATTATGTACTATCATCCAATACTCTAAAAAGTGGAAAGTTTTACAGATTTGATCCACTTTTAGAACAAACTGAATTCATAGCAGATTTGAACGATATGTGTGGAGAAGCAAATGCTTGTGCCATACCGCAAGGGAAAAGCCATTCAAGATTATTTGAAATGAGTGGTAAACTATTCATCGCTACACATATCGGTTTTTATGAAATGATTGAAGGTTTTGAGCGTATTCCTGTTAATCTTCCAGATGGTTATAAACCCTATCCCGGTGGACACTTACTTTCTTACGATCTGAATACTGGTGAGGTTAATGATTTGGTGAAAGTGCCATTTGGCGAGGGAATTGTAACCATGACAATGGATATTAAACGTGGACAAATTTATGGTATTACTTGGCCAAGCGGTCATTTTTTTCACTATGACACTTCTAATGATAAGTTTAAAGACCTTGGTCTGATATCTTGTAAAGGCGAAGCCGGAATACCCGGTAAAGATTATCGGGTAATTTGCAGATCGATGTTCATTGATCCGCGCGATGGGTCAGTTTATTATTCTACATCAGAAGGAGATATTTTTTCATATAATTCTAAAGATAACGATACGGAAAAAGTAGATAATATTAGTTTAAAACTAGATTATTTAGGTCATTATGATTATACCCGGCCTGGAAGTATGTCTTATAATTGGCGTAAAATATTTTGGTATGAACCGGAAGGAGTTGCCTATGGAGTTCATGGTAATTCAGGATATTTATTTCGATTTGATCCAAAAAAGTTGTGTATTGAAATTGTTGAACGATTAACATCTGAACCTTCCCGAAAAAGCGGAATGTTTGATCAGTTTACCTATGGGTATCTTGGATTTATGTTAGGCCCTGATAAAGAAACAATTTACTATCTAACAGGAGGTCCTGTTTTTGAAGATGGAAAACTAATCAGGGGTGATGATCAGATCAATGTTGGATCTAAAGGGATAGAAAATGTTCATTTGGTCACTTACAATATTCCTTCTGGAGCATACATCGATCATGGCCCAATTTGCTATTCAGATGGCACTATACCGGGATATGTTAATTCTATTACAATGACAGAAGATGGTACAATATATACTCTTGCAAGATTTTTGCATGATGGTCAGGTGATTGAAGATTTAGTAAAAATACCTAATCCTCTAATAATTAATTGATTGTATAAATTATTTTAATAATTGAATTATGAAATCAGGCATATTAATCAGATTATCCATGTTTTTCTTGGTAATAATGTTCAATTCAGTACTAATTGCTTCAGCTAAAATAAAAGTTGGTGTTGCTGAGACAATTATTACCCCTCCCAATCCAATTGGGGTTAAAATGGCCGGATATGATAGAGGAGTCAATACCTCTACAGGAGTTCATGATGATCTTTATGCTCGCAGCCTGGTTGTAGAAGGTGAAGATGGAACAAGTTCAGCGATGATTACAGTTGCTGTGGTAAACATGTCTGAACCGGTTATGGATCAAATTCGTACTGGGGTGAATAAAGAGACTGGCATTCCCTTTAAAAATGTAATTGTTTCTTCTACTCATACCCACTCTGGTCCGGTAATGGGAAACTTGGAGGATACTTATATTAAGTTTTTCATCAGCAGAACTGTTCAGAGTGCGGTAAATGCCTGGAAAAGTAGAGTGCCCGGTAAAATTGGAGTGGGTTCAATAGAGGTTTTTGGAATGGCTATGAACGACAGGCGAATGGAGCATGGAGGGGTTCCTCCTGATCCAGAGGCTGCAGTTATTAAAGTAGAGAATACACAAGGAAAGCTTCTTGGTGTATTTTTCAATTATGGTTGTCATCCTTCAGCACTTGATCTTCATAATTTACAATTTACTGAAGACTGGCCCTATTTCTCAATAAAAGGAATTAAGGAGAAATTACCTAAAGGAGTAGTTGTGGGTTATTTCCAATCGGCTCAGGGCGATGCAAAAGTGGGTTATCAGGCTGAACTTTCTGCAGTGGGTGCTTTTATGCAGGGGATAAGGAGTTTTGAATTTGCCGAAAAGAAAGGTCTGGTTCTTTCGCAAGCTGTGCTTAAAGTATTGCCAGAGATAAAAACTTCAGAAGATTTAGTGGTAAAAGTAAGTTATGATAAATTTCAAATTCCTATCCGAACAAGCTTCCCTTATACACATCAAGAGGCACTCCTTTGGCAGGAAAAAGCAAAGAAGACACTGGATGAAAAAGAAAAGCTGGTCATTTATTATCCTACAGATCTTGAAGGGGTAGAGCGATTGAAGCAAGCTGCTCGAGATCTGGTTGCAAAAGGAGAAATAGGCAAGACCATAGGACCCAGAACGCTCGACAAGTATAAAGTTGATTACTGGTTGGCTACCCAGGCTGTAAGTCAGTCGAAACGCATAGAGGCAATGCCACCTAATCCAGCGCCCTATTTAATGCCAATGCAGGCGCTTCGTATAGGTTCTACTATTTTTGTGACCTTCCCAGCCGAAGTTTTTACCGAAATCGGTTTAACTGTAAAACAAAAATCTCCCTATGCAAACACCTTTATTTTGGGTGTAGCCGGCGGATATAATGGATACATTGCTACTGCTGCAGAGTATATTGAGGGTGGATATGCAGTTAATGGCAGCCCTTATGCTCCTCAGGCAGAGCAGGCATTGATTGATGCTTCGATTGAACTGATTAATAGAGTGAAGTAGTTTTGGCCTAGTAAAATCTATCGCGCCATGAAACATTAAATTAAAGATAACAGAACCAGGAACCAAGAACCAAGAACCAAGAACAAAGACTGTGTGGTGCTAATTTGAGATTTACTGCTTTTTTCAGACCTCAGACTTTATGCCTCAGATAACAGACAACAGACAACAGACAACAGATAACTGATAACAGAACCAAGAACCAAGAACAAAGACTGTGAAG
>CANKAT010000086.1 GCA_947479815.1 Sphingobacteriaceae bacterium | reverse complement strand
TTGGGGTGTTCGATCAAATGGGACAACGTCTTGAAGGTAAGCAACGTTTTGAATGTGAGGTAACTGTGAAAGGCGGCCGAGTTTTCTATGACCTGAATGGTTTAACAAAACCACTACCAAAAGTAGTTGGCGGACTGCCAAGCCTGTAATATTATTGAATATGAAAAGAAGAGAATTAATTAAAGGCTTGAGTATTTTACCCTTAGCGGGAGCAGTTTCAGAATCTGCTTTCGGGGCTGCCCCTGTAATGCCGCAGAAAGCCAGGAAAAGTATTTACGAAGCCATAGGGGTTAGGCCGCTGATCAATGCTAGAGGTACGGTTACCGTAGTTGGTGCAAGTCAGATCATGCCCGAAGTTCAACAGGCTATGGATGATGCGGTTCACGAATACGTACAGATCGATGAGTTAATGGATGCTGTTGGCGAACGCTTGGGGAAATTAACTGGGGCCGAATTTGCTTATGTAAGCTGCGGCGCATCGGCTGCAATAACTGCAGGAACTGCTGGATGTGTTACAGGTGGCGATCCGGATAAACTTTGGATGATTCCTGACCTTACTGGGATGAAGGATGAAGTGATTATTCCTGCTTATTCACGTACTGCTTATGATGCTGCGGCGAAGGCTGTGGGGGTCAAAATGGTGGAGGTTTCAACACTAGAAGATCTGAAGTTGGCCATTGGTCCACAGACTGCCATGATCCTTGTTCTTGCTGGATCTGGTTCCGAGAATGGACCATTATCTTTGCAAGAAATTTCTTCTGTTGCTAAACCACTGGGTGTTCCTATTTTGGTAGATGCTGCTGCCGAAGGTTTAGAAGTTCCAAATCCTCATCTATCGCAGGGGGCTGACCTTGTTGCTTATAGTGGGGGTAAATATCTCCGCGGACCACAATGCGCCGGATTATTGATTGGTCGTAAAGATCTGATCATTGCTTCGCGTATCAATGCGGGTCCTCATCATGGTTTCGGCCGTGGTTTTAAAGTAGGCAGGGAAGAAATTATGGGTATGTTAGCCGCCGTAGAAATGTGGTTTAAGCGTGATCATGCAGGCGAATGGAAGACCTGGGTATCCTGGGGTAACCACATCAAAAAACGTCTTTCAACTATTCCAGGAATAAGTATGGAACTGATTGAGCCAAAGGCTCGTTCAAACCGCGCACCTTCGTTGAATGTGAAGTGGGATCAATCGGTTATCCCATTGACAGGAGAGGATATGGAAAAACTTTTATGGGATGGAAATCCGCGGATCGCAGTTAGCGGAGCAGGAAGTTTTCTGCCTTTCCCTCCAAACCTCCAACCTAATATCAGTGTAGCCACAACATCGCTTCAAGCGGGTGATGAAAAAATCATTGCTGAACGCCTGTTCACTATCTTTTCTAATCCACCGATGATCAAAAGAGCTACAGGAGCAGCAGCGTTTAATCTGAGCGGGCAATGGAATCTGAAAATGAAGTTCTCTGCCAGTACAGTAGATCAGACCTTGATTATTGAGCAGAAAGATACTAGATTGATAGGAACACATTTTGCAAGTATCGGATCTCGCGATCTAGATGGATCCCTGCATGGAAGCGAGGTAACAATCAGGAGTTCCTACACCAAAGATGGTGTGCGCATCAATTTTTCTTTTACCGGAACAACCGATGGGAATACGATGCAGGGTAAGGTGAGTTTGAGTGAGTATGGCGATGCGGAATGGACAGCAAAACGTCATGATTATCGGCCTGCAGGTTCTCCAAGATCTCGAGGATAATACAAGATAATGAGTACTTTATTCCGGAAATTAATTAATATGACAGGTTTACGAGTATTTTTGGTGCTTATTACTCTTGGTTTCTGTTTATTCAGTGGAACCAATAAGTTTATTCAGCAGCCATGGAAAGCTCCAGTTTGGGCAGACAGCCTCTATAATCCGTATAATATTGAACCACTGACACTTCCACAAGCACAAGAGGTTTACAATTTGCATTGTATTCGGTGCCATGGTGGACAGGGGCAAGGTTATGCGCAGGAACATACTGCTCAAGAAGTTCCTAATTTTAAGCTAGAGTGGGTCAGGCAGCAAAGTGATGGTGCGTTATACTGGAAAATACGTGAGGGTAAAGGAATCATGCCCAGCTATAAGTTAAAATTATCTGACGAGCAGCAATGGCAACTGGTAGAGTATATCCGGGATCTTTCAATGCCATTTGATCAACAGAAAAATCCCTTTAAGTCTTTAAATGATTGATAATAAATATTTTTTTAACTTTAAAAAAGTCAAAATTAAAAACATCCTTATGAAAAACATTCTTTCTTTTGGTATTGCCTTAGTCCTATTGGCTTCAGGAATTGAAAATACATTGGCTCAACCTGGGTCTAAAGATATAATATATGCCGGCACCTCATCAGCCAGAGGCAGTAAAGGAATTTATGTTCTGGAATTTGATCGTACTCTTGGGAAGCTCAAGGAATTACAAACGCTTACTGAAGGTAACGGCCCCGGTTTTCTGGCTTTGAGTCCGGGCAAGGATTTTTTATATTCAATCTACGGCAAGGGTACTGCAACTGATGGAAACGGAGCGGTTATGGCTTTCAAAATCGATCCGTTTACGGGCCTACTTAAGAAATTAAATGAACAATCTGTTCAAGCAAAGGGGCCAGCACATATTAGTATCGATCCGAAAGGAAGGTTTGCCTATACAGCCAATTATGGAGATGCAAGTGTAACTGTATTCCCGATAAATTCGGATGGTACGCTGGCTAAAGCTTCTGATGTTGTTAAGCACACCGGTAGTAGTATTAATCCACAGCGACAGAAGGAGCCACATCCACACTCTAGCATTCCATCCTCCGATGGTAAGTTTTTGTATGTTTCTGATTTGGGCTTAGATAAGATTATGATTTATGAAGTTTTGGATGGTGGAAAATTAAAACCCGCTGCTGTTCCGTTTGTACAGGTAGCTGCAGGTTCAGGCCCCAGACATTTTAAGATCCATGAGAATGGTAATTTTGCCTATTCTGTGGATGAGTTATCCAATACCATTGTTGCCTTTAAAGTAAACAAGAAAACCGGAGCTTTGACTATTCTGGAAAGCTTAAGTATGCTTCCTGAAGGTTATAAAGAAGTGACTTATGCTTCGGATGTTCATTTTTCGCCAGATGGTAAGTTTATTTATGCCTCAAACAGAGGGCATGAGAGTTTGGTGATCTACCAGGTGAATGCAAAAAATGGGAAACTAAGTATGATTGGTCATGAGCCCACAGGTGGGAAGCATCCCAGAAATTTCATGATCGACAGAAAAGGGGAGTTTGTGCTAGTGGGCAATATGAACACAGATAATGTGGTGATCTTTAACCGGGATGCTAAAACAGGCTTACTGAAGCCTAATGGACAACAATATACCATTCCTGGAATCACTTGTTTGATACAGTTGTAGTACCCAAATTTACCTATAGCCGGTTTTTTGACCGACCATAGGTAAGTTGTTTTATAGTACGCTGATACTAAATAAAAAAATCCTGAAGCAATTGCCGCTTTTAATTGCTGCATATTTCTAATTTTTATTGCAGGTATTAATTTGGTGCAAACGCCTGTATTTTTAATTATTTATTTCCCCCTTTTAAATAAGCAATTACATTCAAAACCCATAGCAAAAGCATGATTGTAGAAAAAACGACAAAAGGTAATTCCGGCAGAAAGAGTTTCGGATCCATGATAAGAGCCAATATCATTAGTAATTGAAATATAGCAAGCAGGACAGATATTGCCAATAGTGCAAAGTATGAATCTGAATCATTCTTAGTTTGGTATGCCCTCAACCCATAAATAATTAACATAATTAAAGGTATAATAAGTAGTGCAACAAAGGCCAGATCGACCGGAAACTTATCTGAGCTTAAGGCACCGTCAATACCAGAAATGATACCAATTAAAATAAAAATGCTGTTACCTATTGCAAGGGCTGCTTTTAATGATTTTACATATTTCATATTAATTGCATTTGTTAACCCCTCGTAAAATTGTATATGTTTCTAATTCAGCAAGTCTTGCTGCGTAGTTTCCGGCATAGGTCTCCACCTTGTCATCAGCTATAAAATTATGGGTGCCCTCATAGTTTATTCTTTGAGCCCATGCTCCTGCTTTGCCAAAAGTCCATGTAAATACATCAAATGTGCCTGTTTTTAATTCATTTCTCAAAAGTGCTCTTAAACCCTCATATTTTCTAGATCTGTCATTTAATACTTCCGAAAAGGGAATGTGATTCATGTCATTTTTGTAATATTTAATTAGTAAAGAACTATAATTTGAATGAGCATAAAAATCTTGAAAAGCATGAGTCAAAAAACCAAGTTTATAAAAATTACTACTTGATTGTTGTTGGCTTAGGCCACTATTAATTAACCTCCAATTCTGCTGGATAGCGTCATAATTTGATAAGGCATCAAAATGAAATATACTTGTACCAAACTCAAGTCCAAAATACGTTTTCCAATCAGTGTCTTCAACTCCCTGCTCTAATAAATCTATCGCTGAAGGGCAAATTCCCAATTTTGCTGCTGCATTTCGCATGATTAATTTATGAATATAAATTTTATATATAAGTTCTTTAAGCGTAGGTTCTATTTTATCTATTGGATCCTCATCCGGGCAGGCACTCCCATTCACTGATTGCATTAGGTCCTTGTTTCCGTTTCCTCCGCAACCAGTTGGCCCCTGATCGAACAAGCCATTCTCTACATAACAGTGTTGAAAGAAGATGGTTTCAGACCAATATACGCAACCTCCATTACATTGTCTGTAGGTAGTAACCTGCTTATAGGTTTCACAAACAAGGTCTTTAATATTAGCGCTAGCAAATTTCTTTTTTTCATTGGAGTTAGATGCTTTTCCTTGACTAATATATCCCACAACTTTACCATCATAATAACGATATCCATTGATAAATATACCCTTTGTGGTATGATATAAAACATCTCCGCTGAAGTTCCTTTCCTTTTTTCTGAAGGTATTATTCTTTAGTTTTTTTATATCCCCCTGCAGGTAGGCTTCATCCCCAATGATGGTCATCAATACTCCTCGAACCTTGGAATCAGTTTGTATGAAAAGTAAGCTGGTTACATTGCCTGCTTTTGAAAAATCAAAGGCTTTTGCATCTATTTGATTTTGTGAGAAAGCTATATTTCCATTCTTTAGCGGAATTTCTGCAAGTATACTATCACCCCGTGTATAGTTTTTTGCTTCAGCCCATACAGGCTCTAATAGTAATTTTGGGATAGAACTAAATGACCTGGTCGAATCAATAGTATTACTCAAGCCATCAATACTGATTTGATTAGTACTAAATCGTTTATTAAACCAGCTTTTGAATTCGGCCGGAGTAGTTGACAGAATATCTGGAGATGTTTCCTTTTGAATTCCATCCTTTTTGCAGGAGCTGAACAATAGAATTGTGCAGACTGATATTTTTAGAAAAATAATTAATTTATTCATGAGATAAGTTTTAGATTAAGTTTTACTTCAGCTAAACTCGATGATAAATTTTCAGATACAGGTAAAATTGAGTGAACGGCATAAATTTTTGAGTAAACAGTGGCTGGCGCACGCGTGTGCCTTACCATTCACTCAGTACTCACGTGTGCCTTCCTAAAAAACCGGATTATCCCTGATGGGCAGTTTAGCGAATTTGTTCACATCGATACTGGGGTAACCAAAATCATCAACTACTTTACCCTCTATTAAATAGCATCCTTTACCGCGGAAGGGGTATGCTGGAGTGCTTGCTGGAAAGTGTATGGTATCCAGGAAGTTACCTTCATTATCCAGGAAAGTTCCAAACCACATTTTTTTATTGTTCTTGGTGCGAACCGGCTTTTCACAGACGTAATTCCCTACCGTACGGATGATCTGCCCGATATGCTTTTTAAGATCATCTGCCATCAGGTTACCGCGGTAGCTGGTTTTGAGCAGGTTGAACATGTCCATGCTAAGCGGGTAGCCCAGCAGTTCCAGCTCATTGTAGGCATCTTCCAGCATAGAGGTTTGCAGTTCGGGGAGATAAAACTCTTTCGCTTCTGTGCAAAACAGTTCCGTATTTTGCTTCGGTACAGTCTTGCTGCCCAGGTAGTTATGAACTTCCCACAACAGTTCTTTTTTATTGCTTCCGGTAAAGCGCAATGCACCAACCCTGATTAGTATGATTGCCTGCTCTAGACTGATACCGGTACGTTTAATCAGATCGGCAAGATCGCGGTATGAGCCATTGGCCATCCGCTCTGCGGGAATCAGCTCCATGAAATGGCTTTCTAGCCCTTGTATGCCGATAAATCCCAGCCATGCATCTTTATCCCTAATACTGACTTTTGCCTCACTTTGGTTTACACAGGGTAGGTGCACATTGGCGCCAGCTTTTTTCAATTCATGAACGTATACCCAGCGCTGGTAAAAGCCACCGTAATTATTGAGTACGGCCACCATAAATTCTAGCGGATAATAGGTTTTAAGGAAGAGGCTCTGATAGCTCTCTACGGCGAATGATGCGGAATGGGCTTTAGAAAAACTATACCCGGCAAAGGATGATACCTGCCGCCATACTTCTTTGGTAGTTTCTTCATCCCGGCCAATCTCTTTGGCACGGTCAAAAAAGCGTTGCACCAAACGGTCGAATTCCTTTTTTGACCGGTATTTTCCGCTCATACCCCGCCTGAGTACATCGGCATCGCTGAGGTCGAGCCCGGCGTAATGGTAACAAATCTTGATCACATCTTCCTGGTATACCATTACCCCGAAGGTCTCTTGCAGATGTTCTTTCATTACCGGATGCAGGTATTTTACATTTTCGGGATCATGGAAATTCTGAATATAGGTTTTCATCATGCCCGAAGAGGCAACACCGGGCCGGATGATTGAGCTGGCTGCAACCAGTGTGATATAGCTTTGGCAACCTAGTTTCTTCAGTAATTGACGCATGGCCGGCGATTCAATGTAAAAACAGCCGATCGTATCTCCGGTTTTCAGCTGGGCATTGATCTTAGGATCCTTTATGAATGATTTCACTTGATGGATATCAGGCTTTTTTTGTTGGTTTTCAAGGATCAGATTGACGGCTTCCTTGATGTGTCCGATACCCCGCTGACTAAGAATGTCAAACTTTTCATACCCTATCGATTCGGCTTCATACATGTCCCATTGCACTACGGGCATGCCTTTGGGCGGCAGATCTAATGCGGTATAATAGGTGATCGGTTCTTCCGAGATGAGTACCCCACCTGCATGAATGGATCGCTGGTTGGGCATATCCTGCATCATATTCTGAATAGCCAGTATTTTATAGAAGGTAGGATTCTGGCGGTTTTCGCTGAACCGGGTTGGGTCGGTAAAACTATCTATCTCCTGCCGCGGCAGCCCCATTACTTTGCCGATCTCACGAATAATCGAACGATCTTTAAACGTACTCATCGTACCCAGTAAGGCTGTATGTTTACTCCCATATCGTTTAAAAATATAGTCCTGCACATCTTCCCGTTCATCCCAGCTGTAATCGATGTCGAAATCTGGCGGACTACTTCGCTGTCGGTTCAGAAAACGTTCAAAATACAGGTCGAGTTCTATAGGATCTACATCAGTAATGCGCATGCAATACGATACGATGCTGTTTGCCCCCGAGCCCCTTCCAATATGGTAATAACCCCGAGCCATGGAATAGCGAATGATATCCCATGTGATTAAAAAATAGGCAGAAAAGTGCAGTTCATCGATTACCTGAAGCTCCTTTTTAACCCTTTTTAAAGCCTCTTTGTTGGAGCGGCCATACCGATATTCCATCCCCTCTATGGCGAGCTTTTCCAGAAGGTCTTTATCATCTTTAGCATAGCCTGTAAATGTTTTCCTGTTCTTTGAACCCTTTTCAAACGTACTGCTACAAGCATTGATCAGCTTTTCAGTATTGCTGATAATGAAGGGGTAGGAACTGTAAAGTTCTTTTAGTTTTTCGGGGTGTATAAGTATTTCATCCTCATGACATTGGTCGTTTTCTTCGATTTTAGATAAGAGAGTATTCAGGTCGATCCCACGTAAATACGTGTGTAGCCGATATTCAAGTTTATTGCTGATACTGACCGGCTGTAAGGCGACTATTTTTTCCTTTATTTTGGATAGGGGCCTTCCAAAAAGCTTGCCCAGATCACGGTAGGGTACCCCCAGGTATTCATTTTCTTTTAGTGGTGCATGATTCGGTGAATAGGGATAAATAATGTAGGCATTCTGAAAATCCCAGGGCCTGTCGGGTAGCTTCATGCTATTCAGATTGTAGAAGCTCAGAAAATCATTGAGCTCTTTCATGCCTTCCCTGTTGCGGGCTATCCCAATATAAAGGATCTTGCCATCTCTTCTGAATTCAATGCCTGTAATGGCTTTAATGCCTTTGTTATGGCATTCCCGGATAAATTCTACAGCCCCTGTCGAATTATTGATGTCGGTGAGAGCCATTTGTTCTATTCCCAGGATTTTAGCCTGCTCCACCAGCTTTGCTATGGATAGCGTGCCATAGCGTAAACTATATTGGGAATGAACATTCAGATACATGGCTTAAAGCTTTATATTAATGGTTGATGCTAGTTTCACGGCTTTCTCGCCGAATCGGTTCCGGATGCGGTCCATGGCCTGATACAGTTTATACTGTTCTTCTGAGGCACTGTACAGATTGATCTGCTCATGCCCGCTCACCAGTTGCGAAAATTTAACCCCAACCAAACGAAGTAGCATGCGCCGGTTATACAACTTGTCAAACAGCTCTTTCGCTTTGTCAATCAGGAAGGAATCAAGTGTGGTATAGGGTATTTTAGCCTGTTGGGTATGGGTTTCGAAATTGGAATAACGGATGGTTATCGTGATACAGGCCGTCAGTTTTCTTTGCGCCCTGAGTTGAAAGCAAAGGTCGGTAACCATGGATGTGATCAGCTGTTTGATGGTATGCGTATCAATACTGTCGGTTTCGAAAGTGCTTTGAGTACCGATCGATTTTTGCTCACGGTAGGGCAGAACCGGCGAATTATCAATTCCATGAGCTTTCTGCCACAGGCTTGTTCCATTATTGCCAAGTACTTTGAACAACTGCTCCTGAGGAATCTGTGATAAAGTGTAAATAAAGCGAACCCCCATTTCGCTGAGTTTGATATAAGTTGCCTGACCCAGGCCTGGTATTTTCTTAATGGAGAGGGGGTTTAAAAAAGGCTGCACCTCATCAAGAGGTACTTGCCGTTCTCCGTTAGGCTTACATTCATTGGTGGCTATTTTTGATACCGTTTTATTAACTGATAAACCAAAAGAAAGGGGCAGACCTGTTTCCTTTATTACCTGAAGCCTCAGTTCATGTGCAAATTTCATACAGCCATAGAAACGGTCCATGCCAGTCATGTCTATGTAGTGCTCATCAATAGACGCTTTTTCAAGTACCGGTACTTTTTCTTGCAGAATATCGGTGACGATGTGTGAGTATTTGCTGTACTCCTCCATATTACCGCGGATGAAGATGGCATGCGGACAAAGCTGCCGGGCCATTCTGGAGGGCATGGCTGAATGAATGCCGAATTTCCGGGCTTCATAACTGCAGGATGCAACTACCCCACGATCTGAAGTGCCCCCGATAATCACCGGTTTTCCAACCAGTGAAGAGTTCTTCAGAAGCTCTACGGATACAAAAAATGCATCCTGATCAATATGTATGATTTGTTTATCCATCAGCATAAATTTATTTGCAGGGAAACAAATTTATGCTAAAATTTTTAGCAATTGAAATAATTTATGAATTCATTTATGTATCGATCTTGTGATGGCTCAAAGGATATTTCATAATCAAATGGATTTTTCTCCAATTTGTATGATAAAAAACAAAATAAATTAGGTGCAAACAAAAAACTTGAGTATAATTGTCTACCAATTCCATAGACTTTATATTAATACGATTAACTGATCATGAAGCTAAAAGAAAGTGCAGTAGACGTACCGCCTAACCTCTCTGAAATGTCTCAGGAAAGAAAGTGGAAAAGAATCGCTTACCTATCATTATTTAGTTTGGCGATGCTATTTATTGCCTATTCAGTTTACACCTATATCGGTTATACCTCTGTTGTAGAATTAAGTAAAGATCTCTCTAAGCAGATAGATGATAAATTTATGTGGATGCTGCTGGTTGGGTTTTGTGCGCAGATTGTTGACGGTGCTTTAGGTATGGGTTATGGCGTGGTTTCAACTACCCTTTTATTGTCTGGGGGATTAAACCCAGCAGTGATTTCAGGAAGTATTCATACGGCAGAAATGTTTTCAAGCGGAGCTTCGGGGTTTAGCCATTACCGTTTTGGAAATGTAAACATGAAATTATTTAAAACCCTGCTTATTCCCGGTGTTCTGGGTGCAATTATAGGGGCCATATTTCTGGGTTATGCAGGAGATAATTTCTCGCAATGGATTAGGCCTGTTATTTCGGGATATACCCTGCTTCTTGGCGTCAGGATATTAACCAACGCCTTCAAAGAAAAAAGAAAAGCACAGAAAGTTAAGCATGCAGGCTGGCTGGCTGGGGCCGGAGGTTTTCTGGATTC
>CANKAT010000085.1 GCA_947479815.1 Sphingobacteriaceae bacterium | reverse complement strand
TGAAAAGAGGATCATGATCAGTCCTCCTGAAGCAATAAGTGCCCAGCCCATCCAGCGGTAATGAATGACTCTGCTTGCAGCAGCTGCAAGTTTTTTCAAGGGTATAAAATTGAAATAATTATTAACCTTGAAATAAACAGCAACAAAGGTGAAACTCAAAACTAGCAGTATAGACCATCCGCAGAACCGTAAAAGGCCTCTTTTATTACTTGCTGAGGCAATTAATGATAGGGTAGCGAGTGCGTAAATTATCGAAGCTAAAACTGTGTCCAGATCCCAGTAATTCCAGTTTCCAATAATTGGAATATGAAGCATAGGCGATAAACCACCTGCAATTACCAGTAATGCGCCAATTATTCCTGCATAATTTTTCAAGGTCATAGTAATTGAATTAGCCTTTTAGAGCAGATTGCGGGTTATTTCCTTCTGTTAATTCCATTTTTTCCGCAAAATGTGCGCAATAGTCTCGAAGATCTTCAACAATCGCTTCTTCTCCTGTTGCTCGAAGAAAACTATCGCCCATAGTCTGTAAAGTCTCATAAAAGAATCTTTTCATCTCATCTACTGGCATGTCTTTGGTCCAAAGGTCAATGCGTAAAGAATTTTTGTAGTTATGATCCCAAAGGGCAAGCATCATCGATTTAACAGGAAGTGCTTCTTTTGTTTGTGAGTCGGTAGATTCCCATAAAATATTTTCAGGGATGTTTTGATCATCAAGTTCTATAGTGAGTTTTATTTCGGCTTTTTTCATTCGTAGGGGTCAGTAATAGGTTATGAGTTGTAAGTAATAAGTTTTAAGTAATAGGTTTTAAGTAATAAGTTTTAAGTAATAAGTTTTAAGTAATAGGTTTTAAGTAATAGGTTTTAAGTAATAAGTTTTATTTAGTAAGTAATAAGTTATCAGTTTTGACTCGATAGCTATTGGTTTTTAATTGAAAACATACAATTTAATCAGTACAATCAATATAACCACAAAGATGAGAAATAGAAATTCAATTAACCAAATGCGTTTTAGCTTGGCTATATATCTACGAAATAACTGATCTGTGATCATACACAGAATCATCATAATAAATAATGGAATTCTTCCCAATTCAGGCATCCCTTTTAAAACAGGGATAGTTGGCAAATAAATAGCACTCACAATTAATAAGGCAACTACGATATTAAGCGGGGTTAATCGTAGATTCATTTTTTCTTTCTGTCTTTTTTATGAACAGCATCAAATTTGATGCTTTTTTTTCTGCGGGCTGCACCAGGCTTATTATTTCTGACCTTGGCTTTCGGCTCAGCTTTTACTTTTTTAACTCCTTTAGAGTTCTTGGCCTTTTTTTCATGGAATGCACCTTTAAATTCAGGATCATCCCTTCTTTTTTGAAGATCAATCTCTCTAGCAATATCCTGACGTTCTTCGTAAGGTGTATCATCAATAAATACATCTTCAGGCATTTCTGACAATGGAATTTTCTGTCTAATCAGTTTTTCAATCTTTTCAACATAGTATTCCTCAGATGGGCTACAGAATGTAATGGCATCGCCAGTTTGCAAAGCACGTCCGGTACGGCCAATGCGGTGAACATAATCCTCAATGATAATCGGCACGTCAAAGTTGATCACATGACTAACATTGGTAACATCCAGTCCGCGTGATGCCACATCTGTAGCAACCAAAATACGTATTTGACCGTCTTTAAATGCATTGATCGAATTGATTCTAGTGTTTTGCCCTTTGTTGGCATGTATTACCCGAACCTGTTCCGCGCCATATCTGCGTTCCAGAAAATGAAAGATATTATCAGCTACGGTTTTGGTTTTACAGAAAATAATGAGACGTGTAAAATCTTCTGTGTCTTTTAAAAGATGTTGAAGCAGATTTAGTTTGGTTCTTAAATTGGGTACTTTATACAATACCTGACTTACAGTATCTGCTGGCGTAGCCTGGGCTGCTACCTCAATTACAGTAGGATGTTTCAGAAAATCACCTGAAATCTTATGCACCAACTCGCTCATAGTGGCCGAAAATAAAAGATTCTGACGTTTTCTTGGAACTACTTCCAGAATCCTGTGGATGGAACCGATAAAGCCCATGTCCATCATCTTATCAGCCTCATCCATAACCAGGAATTTGAGGAATTGGGTATTGATATTTCCTTCCAGGTAAAGGTCTAGAAAGCGTCCGGGAGTTGAAATGATGATATCTACTCCTTTTTTTAATTCAGCGATTTGTGTTTTTGGCCCCAAACCTCCAAAAAGTACCACCGTACGCAGGTCGGTGTATTTGGCAAATGTTTTAACATTTTCCTCGATCTGCATAGCTAGTTCACGGGTAGGAGCAATGATCAAAGCTCTCGCATCATTACCCTGGGCAAATTTTAGCTTCATCAGTATTGGCAATACAAAGGCAGCAGTTTTGCCTGTTCCAGTTTGCGCAATTCCCATAATATCCTGTCCGGATAAAATTGGCATAATCGCCTTTTCCTGAATTGGTGTAGGCAAAGTATAACCCGCATCCGCAACAGCATTTAGGATCTGTTTGTTTAGCTTAAAATCTTCAAAAGATATTGACATTTGGCAAAGATACGTGTTTGATTTTATGTGGTACCTCTTACCTTCAAGCTTTTATATTTTGGCTCGTCAATTTAATTGATTAATAATTTTTTGGACAGGTGTTTATTTTTGGCCTAAACCAATTTTAGGTAATTGTATTTAATTTTAGGCTATTTTGGAATGCTAATTATTTAATAACTAAGAAAAAAAATTCCGAAATTGCACTGATTTTAGATTATACCTCATTCATTCAGCATGGCTTCAATTCTTATCAAATCAGCAACTATTGTTAATGAAGGCAAACTAGTTATTGCGGATGTTTTTGTTAAAAACGGAATCATTGAACAGATCGGTATAAGTCTTGATCATCATGCCGATCAGGAGATCAATGCAGAGGGGCTTCACCTTTTTCCGGGATGCATTGATGACCAGGTTCATTTCAGAGAGCCTGGCTTAACGCATAAAGCCGACATATTTACAGAAAGCAGGGCAGCTATTGCTGGGGGGATAACCTCTTTCATGGAAATGCCTAATACAATTCCAAATACCTTGACTCAAGAATTATTGGCTGATAAATATGCTATTGCAGCAGGCAGTTCAGCTGCCAATTATTCTTTTTTTATGGGGGCAGGAAATGATAATCTGGACGAAGTTTTGAAAACCGACCCTAATAATGTTTGCGGCATTAAGGTATTTATGGGATCTTCTACAGGAAATATGCTGGTAGATAATGAAAAAACTTTGGAGGGCATCTTCAGTCAGGCGCCCATACTTGTTGCCACTCATTGTGAGGATGAAGCCACTATACGAGCAAATACAGAACGTTTTAAAGCGCAATATGGTGATAATTTAAGTCCAGAAATGCACCCCATGATACGTAATGCAGAAGCTTGTTTTATTTCTTCTTCTTTTGCCGTTGGGCTTGCAAAAAAGTATGATACTCGCTTACATATTCTTCATATTTCTACTGCCATCGAAACCGCATTATTCGATAATACTTTACCTCTGAATAAAAAAAGGATTACTGCTGAAGCTTGTATTCATCATTTATGGTTCTCTGATGCAGACTATGAAAAAAAAGGAAATTGGATTAAATGGAATCCTGCTATTAAAACTTCTCAAGATCGGGAAGCAATTTTCCAGGCGGTATTAGATGACCGTATTGATATTATTGCTACCGATCATGCGCCTCATACAATTGAAGAGAAATCACAGCCCTTCAGTAAAGCGCCTTCTGGTGGCCCGCTGGTACAGCATGCATTAATTGCAATGATTGAATTTTACAAAAGAGGAAAGATCAGCTTAGAGAAAATAGCAGAAAAAATGGCGCATAGTCCGGCAATCTGTTTTCAAGTAGATAAACGGGGTTTTATTCGGGAAGGTTATTGGGCTGATCTGGTGTTGGTCGACTTGAATAAACCTTATGTAGTTAGCAGGAAAAATATTTTAGCAAAATGTGGCTGGAGCCCTTTTGAAGGAGAAGTGTTTGGTTCAACTGTGATTAGTACTATTGTCTCAGGTAATTTAGTTTATGAAGATGGGATAATAAAGGATGGAATTTTTGGAAAAAGATTGGTATTTAACCGTTAGAGGTAGGTAATAGTCGTCTGATGTTTGTATGATATTGATTATCAGCGAATTTAATTCATAAAATATTGGTGAATATTTATTCACGTCATTTCGACCAGCGAATTATTTTTTTTCTCCTAAAAATAGAGTTAAGGCGAGGAGAAATCTGTTGAATGGAACTGAAAATCAATAGATTAAATCTATTATTCAGTCAGTTGAATTCCTTTTTCTCTTAAAAATAGTATAAAATCACTGGCCGACTGGTCAGTGTATCCCACATGTCTTAACATGGAGATCAGCTGTCCTCGATGAAATGTGGAGTGATTCATGCAATGGAGAATGATTTCCGCATTGTTTTGACTGAATTTTTTACCCTTTAGGTTTATATAATCGGTTCCTGAAGTGAAAAAATTTTCATCTTGAGAACTTGCAAAATCAATAAAATCATTTGAATTTGTCATGACGAGCCCACAAATACTAGTTAGGTTTCCTCTGATGTCGAGGTTATGCATATGAGGAATATTTTGTCCGTTAAGTCTTGCTAGCCATGTTTGTTCGCCATCAGCAATGTGCATGATTATTTTTTTGATAGTCATGTATTCATTTTGTTTGTTGACAGCTATATCCAGTTCGTCAATTCCTGCCAGATATTTACACATTTTTTCATTTGCCCATTGATTATATTCAAGGTAATTGATCAGTAATGATTTCATAGTCTGGCCTATTTATTTCCTTAAATTTACAATTTTTTGTGCTCATTTATCTGTCAAAAACTAATCAAATTGTAATAAAATCTCAAATTAGCTGGAATAGTTCTGTATTGAAACTAAACTACCTACCTTTGCGCTTTGTTGAAAAGCATTTATGGCTAAAGTATCTATTAATATTGCAACCGGATCTATACAGAAAGAGGAGTTAATTGTTGGGATAGACCTGGGTACAACCAATAGTCTGGTCGCATTTATTAACCCCGAGGGTAATCCGCAGGTTATTAATGATACTGGTAAGGGACTACTAGTGCCCTCCATCATTCATTTTCATCCTGATGGAAGTGTGGTGGTTGGAAATGAAGCCAAAGAATTTCTAATTTCAGACCCCCAAAACACCATTTTTTCTGTCAAACGTCTCTTAGGTCGGTCTTATCAGGATATTGAAGCGCATAGCGGTTTGTTTTCATACAAAATTATTGACGATGATAGCGAAAGTCTAGTCAAGATTAATGTTGCTGATAAATACTATTCGCCAATTGAGCTTTCCGGAATGATTCTTAAAGAGCTGAAAGAAAGAGCAGAACATGCACTCAAAACAGTGGTTAATAGAGCTGTTATTACTGTTCCAGCCTATTTTAATGATAGCCAGCGTCAGGCAACACGCGATGCCGGAAAACTTGCCGGATTGGATGTTCTGAGAATTGTGAATGAACCAACAGCAGCCAGTTTAGCCTATGGTATAGGACTTGATCCTGAAGAGGAAAAGGTTATCGCTGTTTATGACCTTGGCGGGGGCACATTTGATGTTTCAATTTTAAAGATACAGAATGGAATTTTTGAAGTGCTCTCAACCAATGGAGATACATTTTTAGGAGGTGATGATTTTGATCAGTCCATAGTAAATTATTGGGTAGAGCAAAATCAACTTCAGAATACTATAATCGATTCTTCCTTGAATCAAGCTTTACGACTCAAAGCAGAAGAAGCTAAAAAAGCACTGACTACACAAAATCTTTTCAACGGATTTGTTGGAGATATTCCATGTGCGATTACTAAATTAAAGTTTGAAGAACTCATAACTTCAAAAGTTGACCAGACTATTCAATGTTGTAAAAATGCATTGAAGGATGCAGGATTGGGGATTGCTGATATTCAAGAAGTGGTAATGGTTGGTGGATCAACACGAACTCCTCTTGTAAAGTTGCAGGTGTCCCAATTTTTTGAAAGGGAAGTACATGATCAGATTAATCCGGACGAGGTTGTTGCCTTAGGTGCTGCAATTCAATCTGATATTTTAGCCGGAAATAGAAAAGATATTTTATTGCTCGATGTTACTCCACTCTCTTTAGGAATAGAAACCATGGGTGGACTTATGGATGTGATTATCCCCAGAAATGCAAAGGTGCCAACAAAAGCAGGACGGCAATATACTACATCCATTGATGGGCAGGTCAACATGAAAATTTCTGTATATCAGGGTGAGCGCGACCTGGTAGGCGAAAACCGTAAGCTGGCAGAATTTGACCTCAAAGGAATTCCGGCTATGCCCGCAGGTTTTCCGAAGGTGGATATTAACTTTAAGCTAAACGCTGATGGTATACTAACGGTTGAAGCCGTAGAATTACGATCTGGCGTAAAGCAGGAAGTTGAAGTAAAACCAAGCTATGGCTTAACGGATGAGCAAGTTGAGAAAATGCTGATTGATAGTGTCGAAAATGCAAAAGAGGATGTCAGCAAAAGAATGCTGATAGAAGCACGCACAGAAGGTGAACAAATGGTTTATACTGTTGAACGTTTTTTAGCTAAAAACACAGAGCAAGTCTCTGAAACTGAAATTGCCGATACTCAAAATTTGATTCAATCTCTCAAAAATGCTTTAGGCTCCGGTGATAAAGATCTTATCTTGAAAAGTATCGACGCGTTAAATGAATTTACTCGCCCATTTGCAGAAAGGCTGATGAATACCGCAATTTCAACTGCAATGAAGGGGAAGGCTATTGAGTAGAAGTCAGTTATCTGTTGTCTGTTGTCAGTTGTCAGTTATCTGTTGTCTGTTATCAGTTGGTTAGTAGTTAGTAGTTAGTGCTTCGTAATTCCTAATCCGTAATTCATAATTCGTAATCCGTAATTCCTGATTTTATTATTAAAAAATAATTTCCAACTTACTCTAATCTCTAATCTCAATACTCAATACTTAAAATTTAGTTATCAGTTATTAGTTGTCTGAAGTATGAAGTCTGAGGTCTGAAGTATGAAAAAAGCAGAAAATTTCAATTAGCACTAAACAGTCTTTGATCTTTGATCTTGGTTCTTGGATCGGTTATCTGTTGTCAGTTGGTTAGTAGTTAGTAGTTAGTGCTTCGTAATTCCTAATCCGTAATTCATAATTCGTAATCCGTAATTCCTGATTTTATTATTAAAAAATAATTTCCAAATACTCTAATCTCTATACTCAATACTCTATACTCAATACTCAATACTCAAAAAGTGCTTTTATGAAATTTACTGCTTCATTAACCGTGCAACATACTTTCCAATAATATCAAATTCAAGATTTACGGTATCGCCCTTTTTTATTTGCTGCATATTGGTATGCTCATAGGTATAGGGGATAATGGCTACCGAAAAGGAATTTTCTATTGAATTTACTACGGTCAGGCTGATACCGTTGACACAAATCGATCCTTTTTCAACGGTGACATTACCTTCTGATGGGTCATATCTGAAGGTATACTCCCAGCTTCCTAACTTATCTTTTACTTCGGTACAGATTCCTGTCTGATCTACATGCCCTTGTACGATATGCCCGTCGAGTCGACCATTCATTTGCATGCATCGTTCAAGATTAATCAAATCTCCCTCTTTAAGTTTTCCAAGATTTGATTTGTTCAGGGTTTCTGCAACAGCAGTAACGGTATGAGTTCCATCTACCATTGCTACGACTGTTAAACAGACACCGTTATGAGCAACAGACTGGTCAATAGTTAGTTCATTTGAAATATTCGACTCAATTACCAGATGCAGGTTATGCTGATCTTTTGTAAGATCTAATACCCTACCTATTGTTTCTATTATGCCTGTAAACATATTTGAGTTTCTATTTAATTAAAATTCTTTATTCTTTCCTGTTGTTCTTCCATTGAGAATGAACTGGATTGATGTTTATGCTTTTTGTGTTGCTATATGATTCCATAAATGTAGCACCAATTAGTGCCGCTACCATAGCTTCCTCTTCATCTTCCTGTATTAACAAGTGTTCAGGAACAAAATACTTGCTTACAAAATGAGTGTCAAAATTTCCCGATATAAAAGCTTCATGCTGCATTATAAATTTTCCAAATCCCAGTGTAGTTTGAATTCCGGTGATCTGGTATTCATCAATTGCACGGATCATTCGTTCTATGGCTTCGGTACGATCTTTTCCATAACTCACCAATTTGGCAATCATCGGATCGTAATAGATCGGAATATCCATCCCTTGCTCGAACCCATCGTCTACCCGAATGCCAGGACCTTTGGGTGTAATATAGGTTTGTAAATTACCGATATCAGGAAGAAAATTATTTGCCGGATCTTCAGCATATACTCTTAATTCAATGGCGTGCCCTTGTATTTTCAGATCGGACTGCGTAAAACTTAAAGGCTCTCCACGTGCAACACGTATTTGTTCCTTTACCAGATCAATACCGGTGATCATTTCCGTTACCGGATGTTCCACTTGCAGGCGTGTGTTCATCTCGAGAAAGAAAAAATCAAGATTTTCATCCAGAATGAACTCAACTGTTCCTGCACCTGTGTAATTACATGAACGGGCTGCATTAACTGCACTCTCACCCATTTTTTGCCTTAACTCCTCGCTAAGAACCGATGAGGGTGCTTCTTCTATTACTTTTTGATGCCTTCTTTGTACTGAGCAATCTCGTTCAAAAAGGTGTACAATATTGCCATAATTATCTCCTAAAACTTGAATTTCGATATGTCTTGGCGAAGAAACATAGCGTTCAATAAAAACAGAGCCATCTCCAAATGCCGATGTGGCTTCAGAAACAGCAAGGTCCATTTGTTCAATAAAATCAGAGGCCTTTTCAACTATTCTCATTCCTTTGCCACCGCCACCAGCAGCTGCTTTGATAAGAATTGGGAAGCCAATTTCTATTGCTCTGTTCTGAGCTTCATCAATGTCAGTAACCGCTTCCTCTGTTCCGGGAACCATTGGGATATTATAAGTCAGTGCTGCAGCTTTTGCAGATAATTTATTACCCATGATCTCCATGGCTTCAGGCGATGGTCCGATAAGGATAAGTCCTGCTGCTTTGACCTGTCTAGCAAATGCGGCATTCTCTGATAAAAATCCGTAGCCAGGATGAATACCCTGTGCACCAGTTTTCAGGCAGGCATCTATGATCTTTTCTCCTAACAAATAAGATTGTGCCGATGGGGCGGGCCCGATGCAAACAGCCTCGTCTGCATATCTTACATGCAGTGCATTACGATCAGCCTCAGAGAATACTGCAACAGTTTTGATACCCATTTCGCGCGCAGATCGCATCACCCGAAGGGCTATTTCTCCCCTGTTGGCTATCAGGATTTTTTCCATTTATGCTTTAAGTTTTAGATCGATTGCAATAAAGGTAAATTCTGCATGATTAGTATGCTGACAATGTCATTTTAGTTATTGTAATCAATTAAGAATGAATTTTCTTTAAGGTTTGCACCGTATGATCAATCATTTCATCACTTATATCTAGGTGGGTAACAAAACGGATCATTTGTTTGCCAAAGGTATTACACTTGATTCCATAATTACTTAGCTTTTCAACGAATTCTTCTGGATCATGCTTTTCATGAAGCTCAAAGATCACAATATTGGTATCAGCCGGCATACAGCTTTTCACATAAGGCAAACTCATCAAAGTCTCTGCAAGTATTTTTGCATTTTTATGATCATCTTTCAATCTGTTAATGTGGTGATCAAGAGCATATATTCCCGCTGCAGCAAGAAATCCTGCCTGGCGCCAGCCACCTCCAAATACTTTTCGGATGCGTTTTGCTTTTTGGATAGTTTCTTTACTTCCCAAAAGGACTGAACCTACCGGTGCTCCGAGGCCTTTTGATAAACAAACAGAAATTCCGTTGAACATCCTTCCGTATTCTTTTGGATCATCTCCTGTTTCTACCAGTGCATTGAAAATTCTAGCTCCGTCAAGATGCAGACTCATATTTTTTACGCTGCATAGATGATAAATCGGCTCAATTTGATCAAGGGTATAAAAGCTTCCTCCACCACGATTTACTGTATTTTCAAGCACAACAAGGCTGCTTTTGGGGTAGTGAACATTATCGGGATTGACATGTTGCTCTATGAGGTCAGCATTTAAACGACCCCTATTGCCATACAATAAGCGAACTGACGCGGATGAGTTAAAGGCAATTCCTCCACCTTCATAGCGATATACATGAGCTGTTTCATCGCAAATAACCTCATCCATCGGATTGGTAAAGCATTTAATTCCAATCTGGTTAGTCATGGTTCCTGAAGGGCAAAACAATGCATCTTCCATACCAAACAAGTCTGATAGCTTATTTTGTAGTGCATTAACAGTTTCATCTTCCCCAAATACGTCATCACCAACTTTTGCGCTATACATGGCTTCCAGCATTCCGGCAGTTGGACGCGTAACTGTATCGCTGCGCAGGTCTACGATCATTTTATTCTCATTCATGCCTAAAAATAGATTTTATCCCTGTTATATGGAATTTTTTGTTGGAATAAGCATCACTTGATTAAATTTCAAAATAATTTTTTAATATATCCCTAGAAATTATGTTTGATAATGCACATGATAGCATTATTTATCTATTTATTACCAAATCAATTAGCTGAATATTGCATAGTGTTCTATTGACAATAAGTATTAATTCTTACCTTTAACCTTTTATAAAAAAAATAATTATGATCATA
>CANKAT010000084.1 GCA_947479815.1 Sphingobacteriaceae bacterium | reverse complement strand
TAGTTCGTCCATTTATCCCAGGTTCATTTAAATTGAAATTTCTGTTCATGGTTATGATACGCTTCCTTAAAGTACTATCTAGGCCTGTACCCTTAAGTATAAATCCATTGACCAGTGTGTCAACATTGATGTCATTCCCTTCGAATTTAAAAATTTGGATATCGCCTGGTATATTTTTTTCTACTCTGAGTTCAAGTTCTTTTGGATTTCCATCATTCCAATTTAATACAGGAGCCTCTTTACTAGTCCTTTTCCGGATGATAACCCGACTTTCAGAATTCCCTTCAAGGCCTTTAGTAGTGCTTTCCATCTCACTGAATTCTTTTCTTAGACGGGCACGTTCTTGTTTATCTACTTCACTTAGCTTTTTGCCATTGATAGTGGTATCACCATTGCTTATAATAATACTTCTAATCACTCTTTTTTCTTGCTGTGCTTTTACTGATGATCCAGAACTGATGATGATCAGGACGAAAAATGCCATTAAAAGCAGATGAGGATTAAGGATATACTTTTTCATAATTTGATTAGTTTTTAATAGCTACAAATGTAATTAACAAGGTCTAATGAAAATTAATTCGGATTAAATTAATTCTTCAGACAAAACTATAGACTTCAATATATTGATTTTGTTAATGCTTTGTTAAAATATGTTAAAAGTAAATTGATATAGAGCATGTTGCGTATTTTTGTGATGGCATGAAAAGAAAAAGTATTAGTTTGATCATCGGATTAATGGCCATTGCCTTGCTTGGAGTTATGGGCATGCAATGGTATTTTTTCAGGCAATCTTATCAGTTGCAATCGCGTTTGTTTGATCAATCGGTGCATGAAGCTCTCAATAATGTAGTAGATCGACTGGCCAAAAGAGATGCGAACAGTTTTTTGGAAAAAAAAGCTGCATTTATTGCCCTTCCAAAACCTGTAAGCACTGAAGCTTTACCCCGATTTGTATCGATACCTGAAAAGCCCCGAAAAATTCGAAAGCGAAGTCCAAGGCTTTCGGATGCTAATTATTTGTTAACAGAGCAAAGGAAAGCGGATAGTGTTTTTCGGTTAAGAGACAGTATTCTACGGGCACGTTATCCTAATATACTTTCGTTTAATGATGTGGTAAGCCAGTCTGAGTTGAAGGATCTTAAATACAATTTTCAGGTAGATGTATTTCAGGTGGAAGATGCCTTTGGACAGATCCATGAACAAACCCAAAGAACTATTACAAGAGCTTTTAATGGGAATCCACTGCCCTCCAATACTATTTTACCAGATTCTGTTACGCAATATATTGTTTTCGATCCTATTGAGGGCACTTTTTTACGGACTATCCCCAGGCCAAGAATGAAAAGTTTAGTGAGGAATGAATCTAGACCTGAAAAAGACAATACGGTACAGAAAGTGAAGCAATATTTTGCAGATGGAAATAATAAAGAAGAAGTATTCAAGGATCTTTATCAGGAGTACCGTGAAGTTAATGTTCCTTTGAACCAACGGGTACATCCACAAACGCTTGATTCAATGCTTCGTGCCGAATTGAGAAACCTTTCAATTGTCAGTGAATTTGAATATAAGGTAACATCGGCTAAGCGCGATTCTGTTATTTTTACCCGTGCTTCTAATCGTGCAAAATTTTTACCTGCCAATAGCTATGAAACTCCTCTTTTTCCAAAAGATATGATTCGTGATTCAGGGATGTTGACCATTACTTTCCCGGATAAGAACAATATTATTCTTTCAAACCTGACTGCCATGATGGGACTTTCGGGAAGCTTACTACTGGTACTGATCTTTAGTTTTGGGTATACCATTCACTCTATACTGATGCAGAAAAAGATCTCTGAAATGAAAACTGATTTCATCAATAATATGACTCATGAGTTTAAAACTCCGGTGGCAACTATTATGATCGCTAGTGAGGCATTGAAAGATCCTGAACTTGCATCAGATAAAAGAAGCATAGACCGGCTTGCCAATATAATTTATGATGAAAACGTTCGCCTAGGAAGTCATATTGAACGCGTGTTGAATATCGCTAAAATTGAAAAAGGCGATCTTAAATTGGAGCATAAAGAAGTTGAGATGAATGATCTTCTTGCCGCCATAGTTGACAGCATGTCTTTGCAGCTTCAAAAACGTAATGCAAGTATTGAACTTGATTTGAATGCGCAGCAGGCTGTAGTAATGGGCGATGAGCTCCATTTATCAAATGTGATCTTTAATTTACTTGATAACGCTAACAAATACAGTCCGTCGAATCCACAAATAAAGATTAGTACCTTTAGCTTAGGCAAGAATCTGATCATCAGAGTGGCAGATCAAGGAATGGGAATGAGCAAGGATCAGCTTTCAAAAATATTTGACCAGTTTTACCGCATCCCAACAGGTAATCTGCATGATGTAAAGGGATTTGGATTGGGCTTGAGTTATGTGAATAATATAGTTAAGCGCTTGAATGGAACGATCAAGGTAAAAAGCGAGAAAGATATGGGGTCTGAGTTTGAGATCAGTCTACCTCTCAAATTGGGAGCCTAGTTTTGCCCTTAATTAATAATAAAAAAATTAGTTTTTCCCTTTCCGGGATTTCCATATGAAAAGAATTTTATTGGCCGAAGATGACCCGAATCTGGGTATGCTTTTACAAGATTACCTTCAGTTGAAGGGAAAATTTGAGGTGGTACTTTGTCATGATGGAGAAGAGGCTTCTCGTGCGTTCTACAGAGAGCATTTTGATATCTGTATTTTTGATGTGATGATGCCCAAAAAGGATGGGTTTACGTTAGGCAAAGAAATACGACGTGTTAACCCTGGTATTCCAATCATATTTGCTACTGCAAAGGCCATGATAGAAGATAAGGCTGAAGCGTATAATCTGGGAGGTGATGATTATATCACTAAGCCATTCCGGATCGAGGAACTACTTTTGCGAATAAATGCTTTACTGAAAAGAGTAGCAGAGCCGGGTAAGACCGAAGCTTCTGATATTCCTTCAAAATTTGAGATCGGAAATTATAAGTTCGATTATACTGCTCAGCTAATAACCAATGGAGAAGCCCAGCAAAAGGTTTCAACCAAAGAGGCCGAACTTCTTCGATTATTGTGCTTGAAAAAAAATGAGGTTTTAACCAGAGAAGAGGCTTTATTATCTATTTGGCATGATGATAATTATTTCAATGGCCGCAGTATGGATGTGTTTCTGAGTAAATTGCGTAAGTATTTAAAAGCAGATCCACGAGTAGAAATTATCAATGTGCATGGTAAAGGGTATAAGCTTTTGGTGAGCTAAGGTCAATCGGTTTCATGTATATTTGTTAAAAAACGATTTATGAAGTACCCATCCTTAGAGGCTCTTGTTCAGTCATTGAAAAAGGCTCTTTTCCGTTTCCCGCTCGAAATACTGTTTGCCTTGATAGGTACGTTGTCTGCCACGATCTCTATTGAAATTGTTGATCTCAACCTTAAAACAGAAAGCTATTTTTTAATCAGGTTGATTCTAGTTTCAGTTCTTGGCCTTTCTCTATCCTTGTCTGCCACATTATTTTCGGAGAGCCGGGCAATCAAAAAAGCCTCAAAGTACGTGTTAAGGTTGGTGGTCATAGCATTATGTACCAGCTTATTTTTCTTGCTTGATCCTGTAAAGCAAGAATCAGATATTCTGAAATTCTTGTTGCTAGCTCTTTCATCTCATCTTCTTGTTTCATTTTCTGCTTACGCCTGTTCAGGATTTATCCATGCTTTCTGGGTATTTAACAAAACAATTTTCCTGCGGTTTTTAACCGGAGGCCTGTACAGTGCCGTACTATTCCTCGGACTTTCAGCAGCCATTGGATCGATGAACTTTCTGTTCAATTTCAATTTTGAGTGGGACACATTCGTTATTCTGTGGATCTGGACAGTGGGAATGTTTCAAACGATATTTTTTCTGTCAGGTGTACCTGAAAACCTTTTTATACTTGAAGAAGATAAAAGCTATCCCAGAGGTTTAAAGGTCTTTACCCAATATGTACTTATACCGTTAGCTACAGTTTATTCTTTAATTTTATTGGCCTATGAGGCTAAGATCCTCATAGAATGGGAACTTCCAAAAGGCCTGGTTGCAAATCTGATTTTAGGATATGCGGTATTCGGGATTTTGTCTTTATTGCTGATCTATCCAGTACGGAATCTGGATGAGAATAAATGGCTGAAGAAATTTAGTCAGAGCTTTTATTATGTTCTTATCCCGTTAATTGTATTATTGATCTGGGCAATTCTTGCCAGAATAATTGATTATGGTATTACAGAAGAACGATACTTTTTAATGGTTTTATCAGGATGGTTAATTTTTATAACTGCTTATTTTCTGATTTCAAAAAGCCATAATATTATCATCATTCCCTTAAGTCTTTGCATCCTGACAGTTTTATCAGTTTACGGACCACAAGGGGCTTTTCAAACATCAAGGCGTTCACAACTTAGTGAACTTAGCCACTTATTTGAGAAATACAACTCTGCTGATGATGGTAAGATCAAAGCATTAACTCGTGTTCCTGTTAAGGAGGATATGATCAGGATGGTCAATATTGTGAATTACTTGGTTGATAATCATGGTTTAAAGAGTTTTAATTTGGTGCTTGATCAGAATCTTAATGCTGTGGAAGATTCATTGAATACATTGAACAGATTAAAGAATAAAACTATAAGGATCAATACCTGGGAATTAAGAAGTAATCAAAAGGATTGGCTTTATAAGCAACTCAAGCTCAATTCAGATGATCTTGCAGGTACTAAACTTAATTTAGGGACCAATCTGTTTGAAGCTGAAAATATTGAGCTTAAACCATTGAGCAAGGCTGATTTTATGATTCAGGTAAGTCAATATCCTGACTCAGCAAAAAGTATGATCAATAGTTCCAGGCTACTTATCTCACAGGTTCCGAATCAAAACAGATTTAAGGTTGAATATGGTTCAGAAGTCAACTATTTTTATTTGGATACCCTGATTAACAAGCTTGATGCGGAATTCAACAAGCAGGAGCCTCTTGCAAATGGAAAGGCAGTGTCTGTCTCAAGGAAATTACTCACTCAGAACCTTGAATTAGAGGGAATAGCGCTAGAAATTCTGTGGAATAACCTGAACTATAATGATCAAAAGAAATTGATCTCAGCCAATGGCGATGCCCTCATTAAAATAAAGTAAGGTTTAAAATTTCTGCTATTTGCCTGGATTAAAGATCAAATTTGATCCCCTGCGCTAGGGGCAATTTATCTGAATAATTGATCGTGTTTGTTTGACGACGCATATAAGCTTTCCATGCATCAGATCCTGATTCTCGTCCACCTCCTGTATCTTTCTCACCCCCAAATGCTCCACCAATTTCTGCTCCGGAAGTTCCGATATTTACATTTGCAATACCACAATCTGATCCAGAATAGGCTAAGAATTGCTCTGCCTCACGCAGATTCAGCGTCATAATAGCTGATGAAAGTCCTTGAGGGACATCGTTTTGCATAGTTATGGCTTGATCCAGTGTTTGGTATTTCATTAAGTAAAGAATGGGTGCAAAAGTTTCATGCTGCACAATCTGAAAATCGTTTTTAGCTTCTGCGATGCAAGGTTTTACATAGCACCCTGACTCGTAACCTACACCTTCAAGTACTCCGCCCTGAACAATAAAATTGCCACCTTCTTGCTTGCATTTTTCAATCGAGCTGAGGTAGCTTTTTACCGCATCTTGATCAATAAGTGGACCAACATGATTATTCTCATCTAACGGATTTCCGATTTTTAATTGTTCGTAAGCCTTTATAAGTTTAGCTCTGAAGGCATCATAAACACTTTCGTGAATGATCAGCCTTCGTGTAGATGTACATCTTTGTCCGGCAGTTCCAACCGCCCCGAATACCGCCCCAACCAGCGACATTTCCAGGTCAGCATCTTTGGATATAATGATCGCATTGTTTCCTCCAAGTTCCAATAAACTGCGGCCTAAACGAGCTCCCACTGCAGCACCCACTGCTTTTCCCATACGGGTTGATCCGGTTGCAGATAATAGCGCGATACGTTTATCATGGCTCATTAGCTCTCCAATATTACGATCGCCAATGAGTAGGCATGACGTACCTTCAGGAACCTCATTAGCTTCAAATACTTTTTGGATGATGTGCTGACAGGCAATTGCAGTTAGCGGAGTTTTTTCAGACGGTTTCCAAATACAAACGTTGCCGCAAACAAGTGCAAGGCTTGCATTCCATGCCCAAACCGCCACCGGAAAGTTGAATGCTGAAATAATTCCAACAACACCCATTGGGTGCCATTGCTCATACATGCGGTGCGCTGCTCGTTCAGAATGCATGGTCAGGCCGTATAGTTGACGCGATAATCCAAGAGCAAAATCGCAGATGTCGATCATTTCCTGTACCTCACCATACCCTTCCTGCAGGCTTTTACCCATCTCATAACTAACCAGCTTACCCAGGTCTTCTTTATTTTGGCGAAGGGCATCACCAAGTTGACGGATGATTTCACCCCTTTTTGGAGCGGGCCAGGTTCGCCATATTTTAAAGGCAGCTTCTGCTGTAGTAAGTGTATTTTGAAAATCTTCTGCGTTCGCAAAATTTACTCGGGCAATTCCTTTTCCATCAACAGGTGAAACTATTAAAGTACTCTTTTGTGTGTTGCTGCTGCTCCACTGCTTGCCTGTACTGCATGGCAGATTTATAGGTTGTATTCCAAGATTCTGTAATGTAGGAATGATATCTATTTGCATAAAATTTCGTATTTTTGTAAAGTTAAGCATTTCCCCTAAGGGCATTCAAAAGGATAAACACGTAACATTTTTTCAAACAGCAGTATTTAATATTTATTTTCAGCCTGTTAGCTTTAAAGTGTCAGGATGTGGAAAAATAAAAACTGAATAATAAGCTATTTGCCTTAAATTGATTGCATTAGAAAATATTGTTCTTTGGGCAATATGGAGGGGAACATTCTTAATGGCATTATTTTAGGATGGAAGAAGATTTTGAGTTTGATTTTTCCGAAGATCCCAGGTTTTCGGTAGAAAGATATGAAGAGATGATCCGCAATCAGGATCAGTACTTTTTTGATGCTCAGGCATTTGAAAGTATTATTGAATACTACGTTGAAAAGAATGATCCGATTAAGGCATTGCAGGTTGTAGAATATGCAATAAATCAGCATCCCTTTGCAGCCGTCTTTTTTATCAAGCAGGCACAGTTATATTTAGCAACCAGCCAATTCGATCAGGCATTCGAGTCTTTAAATAAAGCCGAAACCCTGGAGCCTTCTGATGCAGATATTTATACCATCAGAGGTAATATTTACGAAGGGATGGAGCGCAATCAAGATGCTCTTGATAATTATGAAAAAGCATTAGAACTTGCAGAAAGTACTGACGAGATTTTGTTGCATATAGCCTATGTATATCAAAGCATGGGTGATTATGAGAATGCAGTTGGCTATTTGAAGCAATGCCTAGAGCAGAACATGGAAAATCAGGATGCACTTTATGAACTTGCATTTTGCTATGATGTTCTGGATAAGCAAGAAGAAAGCATAAAATTTTATGAGCAATACATTGATAATGAGCCGTATTCTTATGCTGCATGGTATAATTTAGGGAACGCCTTCAATAAGATGGACTTATATGAAAAGTCAATTGATGCCTATGATTATGCTATTTTAATCAAAGACAATTTTGCTTCAGCTTATTTTAATAAAGGAAATGCACTGGTTAATTTGGATCGTTATTCTGAAGCCATCGATGTTTACAAGCATACCTTTGAATATGAACCTCCAAGCGGAGATACCTATACAGCTATCGGGGAATGTTACGAAAAGCTGGAACGGATGGATGAAGCACGTTCTTATTATAAAAAGGCAGTTAAGCTTGACCCTTTACAATCAGATGCTTGGTTTGGTATTGGGGTAACTCTTGATTTTGAGGAGCGGTATTTCGAATCACTTTATTTTTATAGAAAGGCACTTGACCTGGATGATAAAAATGCGGATTACTGGTTCGCCATTGCAGATGCTCAGTATAAATTAAAGCAGCTCGACGAATCTGAAAAGGCATACGAAAAAGTTCTGGAGCTTAATCCGGTGGATATTGAGGCATGGCTTGACTATTCATCTATATTATTTGAGCAGGATAAATTGACTGCTGCCATAGAAATTATTTCTGAAGGAATAAAAAACAATCCAGACTCAGCTGAACTGTATTATAGGATGGTTGCCTACCTTTTTGCTGCACATCAGTTCGGCGAAGCGCTCATCTATCTGGAAACTGCACTGAATTCTGATCCGTCGAAGCACCATATTCTTTTTGAATATCTGCCTCAGCTGCACGAAAACAAGGTTATTGTTGATATTATTAATCGGTATACCCGATAAACGACTAATATAATTATTGAGGCTTCAGGTATTGATTTTTTTTTGGAAATTTGCCCAAAATTTAGTGGGTCTTCTTTTTAAAATTAACGTTTATTCCAAGGCTTAACCAATTATTCAAAACCAATAAAATAGAATGAATTATACTTTAAAAAATATCCCTGATCGTACACAAAAACCACGTGTTAATGGCCTTACAATGGTTATGGATAAAGGGCTTAGTGTTCGTCAGATTGAAGATTTTCTGGAAGTTGCTGGTCCGCATACTGATATTGTTAAATTAGGCTGGTCAACTTCATTTGTTACCCCTAATCTTGAGAATAAATTAAAAGTATATCGGGATGCACAAATTCCTGTGTATTTCGGAGGAACTTTGTTTGAAGCTTTTATCATTAGAAATCAGTTTGATGATTACCGAAAGATCCTAGATAAGTATGATATGAAATTTGCTGAAGTATCTGATGGATCCATTACTATTCCTCATGATGAAAAATGTGAGTACATCCGAAAACTAAGTGATCAGGTTACTGTGATATCTGAAGTAGGATCGAAAGATGCTGCTAAGATCTTTGCTCCCTATAAATGGATCAGTTTAATGAAGGCTGAGATTGAAGCAGGGTCATGGAAAGTTATTGCTGAAGCACGTGAAAGTGGCAATGTTGGTTTATACAGAGATTCAGGAGAAGTTAGACAGGGTTTAGTTGATGAAATCTTAACTCAGATACCCGCTGAAACCATTATATGGGAAGCACCTCAAAAGGCTCAACAGGTATGGTTCATTAAATTGATAGGTACCAATATTAATCTTGGGAATATAGCTCCAGCTGATGTAATTCCTGTTGAAACTTTGCGTTTAGGACTAAGAAGCGATACTTTCGATCATTTTCTAGATATGGAAGTTAAATAAACATATTTGTTCTTTATTTCTAAACCATAAGTTTTAATAATTGTCATGAAAAAATATGGCCTGATCGGATATCCGCTAACTCATTCTTTTTCCAAAAAATATTTTACTGAAAAGTTCGTAAAAGAAGGATTAGATAGCTATCAGTATGAGCTTTATCCTTTACCTAATTTAAGTGATCTGCCCGAGCTGATCAACAGTATTCCTGATCTTTGTGGTTTGAATGTAACTGTACCACATAAAATTGGAGTAATGTTCTATCTTGATAAAGTTGACCCTGCTGCCAAAGAAATTGATGCAGTAAATTGTATAAAGATAGTTAATCATCAGCCGGTAGAGGCTTTCTTCAATGGTGAACTTTCGTCTATGCAGGTTAGGCTTGAAGGTTATAATACAGATGCCTACGCTTTTGAAGAATCATTAAAGCCTTTATTGAAAAAGCATCATCATAAAGCATTGATTCTCGGTACTGGCGGAGCATCTAGAGCGGTTGCTTATGTGCTTAAAAAATTAGGTATTTCATATAAAAAGGTTTCTAGACGTGCTGTTGGTAAGCAGTTAACGTATAAAAAACTAAGTAAAGATATTCTGCACGATTATTTATTAATCATCAATACCAGTCCGGTAGGAACTGCACCAAATATTGATGAATGTCCTGATATTCCTTATGAATTTATTTCAGGCAAGCATTTATTATATGACCTGGTTTATAATCCGGCAGAAACCGAATTCCTCAAACAAGGAAAAGCCAGGGGTGCCAGTATAAAGAACGGTTTGGAAATGCTTCATCTGCAGGCTGAAAAATCCTGGGAAATATGGAATAACTGATGAACAGGAATTTTTTATTGATCCTTTTTAGTAGCTGTTTTCTTCTTTACTCTTGTGCTGGCGATTACGCTCCGAAGCCACGTTCCTATTTTAGAATTGATCTTCCTAAAAAGAAGTATCAGGAGTATTCAGCTGATTGCCCCTATAGTTTTGATTTCCCGGTTTATGCACAGATTCTGCCTGATAAGGATAAAGAAGCAAAACCATGTTGGATAGATGTACATTATCCTCAGTTTAATGGTCGAATTCATTTAAGCTATCAATCTTTTTCTACAAGAGAACAGTTCAATCAACTAGTAGAAGATGCCCGAACATTTGCATTTAAACATACGGTAAAAGCAACAGCAATTGATGAAGCAATGATATCATACCCTGAAAAGAAGGTTTATGGTATTTATTATTCAATTGATGGCAATACCGCATCATCTGTGCAGTTCTTTTTGACAGATAGCACTAAAAATTATTTGCGTGGAGCCCTATATTTTAATGAACAACCACGTCTTGATTCCATACAGCCAGTACTAGATTTTATTAAAAAGGATGTTGATCAGATGATCAAAACTTTTAAATGGAAAAATTAACAATCTTAATTTTAATGTATTGAATGCTGCTAGTGCACGCGTGTCGCGTGTTCTATTATTAAATTAATGCAATTTGCGTTGGTTTTACGAAGGTCCCTCACCTGCTGAAGGGCAGGTTTCGGCCTGCTGCCGGTAGGCAGGGATGACATCGCTTTAAGACTGCAATTTTTTTTTTTAAAAGCGCTGTGCACGTGTCATCCTGAATAGAGTGAAGGAACTTAGTTGTAGCCCTAAACAAATTTCTTTATCCTTTATACAAAGCGTCTTTGCGTCTTTGCGAGAGCCTTTTTTTACCTATACCCATAGCAAAATTGTGGTAAGAAAACGAAGGTCCCTCACCTGCTGAAGGGCAGG
>CANKAT010000083.1 GCA_947479815.1 Sphingobacteriaceae bacterium | reverse complement strand
TGTATCGTCCTAAAAAAAGTTTACAGTTTTTGATTTAATCCTGCAATGCGTTTACAGGTTCTTTTTTATCCTGTAATAGGTTTACAATCTTACTGTTTTTGTTATAATAGTTTTTCCATAATTTCTCCACATTTATCTCTTTTGAATGTACCTGTTCTGGTGTAAGTAAACTGATACTAAAGTGTGGTCTGTCCTGATTATATAGCTTTATAGCGGTATCTAATACTTCTATGGCTTCTGTAAGCGTACCGACCTGATAATGTTTGAGATATTCAGACTTCAGTATGCCGTTTATCCGTTCAGCAATGGCATTTTCTAAAGGATCTCCATTTTCAGTCATGCTGATTTGAATATTATTATCCTGTAATAGCTTTACATAATTTTCACTACAGTATTGTACACCGCGGTCGGAATGATGAATAAGTGTTGACTGTAACTGCGTGGGTAGATTATTGAGTGCCAATGTTAAGGCTTTTATAGTTTCCACACTTTCCAGGGTCTGGGCTAAATGATATCCGACTATTTTATGTGAATAGGCATCTGTAATTAAACTGATATAGCTATAGCGTTCACCAATCTTCCAATAAGTAATATCGCTTACCCATAACTGATTAACTCTTGTAACATCCATTTGGCGAATAAGATTAGGCCATTTTTTTAACCAGTGATTAGAAAATGTAGTGATAAATCGTCTGCGACGCTTCTTTACAAGCAAATTGTTTTTTGCTAGTAGTTCAAAAAGAGCATCTCTTCCCATCTTAATCTGGTGTTCCAGGAAAAATGGATAAAGCTTCTCGTAAAGCTTCCTACCACCCATCACTCGATGATTCGAGCGAATAGAAGCCACCTGAGATAAGACTAAGCTTTCCTCTATACTTGTAACTTCTTGTTGCCAGAAGTGCTGATAATAAGCCTGTCTGGTAAGACCAAGTAACCGACACAAACGCACAAGACTTACTCTGGCGTAGGTATCTTTCATTTCATGGATTACTTGGTATTGGACTTTTTTCTGATTGGAATATTGAGATTTCTCTCAGCTATATCAATCATCCTGTTATAGGCTTCAGAGCGGAGTTGCTCGTCTTCAAGCTGACGTTCTAACTCTTTAATCCGAGCCAATAAAGTAGCCTCAGATAGACTAGGAGAAGCTAATAATTGTTTTTTAGGTTTCAATAGTAAAGTATCTATTGGCAAATTTAATGAACATCTGCCGTATTTTTGATAATTACGCTGCCATAGCAAAATCCCACTTTTTGATTTGATTCCGTATTGCCTACGAGCTTCTTCTTTACTAATTAAACCATTATTGACCTGATCTACTACCGACCGCTTAAATGATTCACTAAATGTTTGAATTATTTGTTCCATAAATTTACTTTTTGTGTAAACCTATTTTAGGACAAGACAAGCGGTGGACAAGGATGCCTAAGGAAAATTCGATTTTAATATTAAATTTCAAGCTTTTTTCGAAATCTCATTATCCGATATGCTGTCCACCGCGGCTATGAGCGGAATGAAATTATAAATGGAAGGTAGCTAACTCCAAGTACTGGAAAACTTATATCAATCTTAAACAAATCGTCCATTCACTGAACCTCCGTTCACCTCTCTTCCGCCTTGGCTGGTGCGGCACGCAACAATTAGCCAACCCACTGACTTTCATAGCATCAGGCGCAGCGGTAGCATTTTGGTCCTTTTTTGCTACAGAAAAAGGACTAAGCCCCCGCGGCTATGAGCGGAATAAAATTATAAAATGCTTGGTGGGTACCACCAAGCAATTTCCTATGCTTGGTGATTCTCAACACTAAAATTAAAAACCACCCCCTTTTATTCCCCCGCTCCAATGAAGTCCTTTGGACCAGCGGTGGACAAGGATGCCTAATGAAAATTCGATTTTAATATTAAATTTCAAGCTTTTTTCGAAATCTCATTATCCGATATGCTGTCCACCGCGGCTATGAGCGGAGTGAAATTATAAAATGCTTGGTAACACCAAGCACTAGAAAAATTTCGTATTTCGAATGTATTGTTTTACATAAGATATTTTTAAAGCGTTATGCACGTGTCATCCTGAACAAAGTGAAGGAACTTAGTTGTATGAATGATAGTTTGTTTTTCCCGCTCATCGCCGCGGGGATGGCTAGTGTCTTTTGTCTTGAAACAAAAGGCACCAAAAGTTCAAGAAATAACGATGCTTCCACCGCCAAGGGCAAAACACCTGGCCCGCCGTTCTTTCATCCCACCGCACGGGAATTGTAGTTCATTGAATATAAATTTTCATTAGTGAAAATCTGACAGAGTACTAAAGTGATCGTTAGTGGGGGTTATGAACGTTCATCCACAAACGGCCGCGTACAGGGCTTTGATACTTTGTGTTAAGGATGCTTTTATAGCTAACGCCCTGTCCAATGCCGCGCAAGACTGTTAATACAATTTTTATTCTCCGCCACGCTCGCTCCAAAGGAGTCCTACGGACACAGACCTTTAATATCCGTTGTTCCGCATTGACTGGTGCGGCAATTACTTAATTAGCCAACCCACTGCCTTTCATAGCAGCAGGCGCAGCGGTGGGATTTATTCGGTGTAGTTTATTGTTTTTTAAAGGCCCTCATGGTCTCGTCGTACCGCCTCGGCTTGGTACTTTTTTCCTACAGAAAAAGTACTAGGCCCCCGCGGCTATGAGCGGATTGAAATTATAATTGCTTGGTGGGTACCACCAAGCGCGTGCACAACTAACTCGATTAAATAAAACACAGCATTCAAAAAATCAACTTCTTTACCAAAGAATACCCCCCAAAATTCCGCTATTCTAAATTATTTAAATACTTTTGTTAAGCTAATTGATTGATTCTACCTCAATCATAAAATCAATTACATTGAAAAATCAAATTATTGGAATTTACACCCCAAAAGAATGATTTAAACCAATATCCTAGATTTTTTCTGGGTTTAGTTTTTCACACCCCCCGTAAAATAAATAATCAATGAAATTAGCCATTATTGGTACCAGAGGTTATCCTTACGTTTATGGTGGTTTTGAAACCTTTGCAAAGGAATTAAGTGAAAGGCTTGTCAAAAATGGCGTTGAGGTACATATTTATTGCCAAAAAAATCTATTTCATCAACGTCCAGCCATAGTAAATGGAATCCATTTGCATTATATCCCAACAATTGAAACCAAATCACTAAACCAGATTGTTCACTCTTTTTTATCAATCGTTCACGCAACTTTTAGTCGGGTTGATGTTATTTTAGTAGTCAATCTGGCAGCAGGCCCAATGGGATGGATTCCAAAACTGACCGGTAAAAAAACAATGATCAATGTTGACGGGCTGGAATGGCTAAGACCCAAATGGAAAGGTTTAGGCGCTACTTATTTTCGGTTTGCAGCAAAAATAGCTACAAAACTTTACGATCTGATCATCACTGATGCTGAGGCAATGCGAGAGGTATACCTAGAAGAGTTCAACAAAGATTCTCTGGTAATTGCCTATGGCGCCCCGGAATATAAAAAATCAGCTATTTCTCACTTAAAGCGTTTTGAAATAACAGCCAATGATTATTACCTCATTGTTGGGCGGTTAATCCCTGATAATAATGCCGATTTAATTGTTAAGGCTTATTTGGAATCAGATTCCGAAAAAAAACTAGTGATTGTGGGTGATGTGCCTTATAAAGATGCCTATGCTGAAAATTTAAAAAAACTAGCAGGAGATCGGGTCCGCTTCATCGGATACGTTACAGACCCCGAAGAACTTAGGGCTCTTTATCAACATTGCTTTACCTATATCCATGGTCATAAATTTGGTGGCACCAATCCAGCAATGCTTAAAGCCATGTCTAATAATTGTGCTATACTTGCTTTAGATACAAGATTTAATAAAGAAATGCTTAGAAATGGCGAACTTGGCCTTTTCTTTAGGGAAAATACGGAATCGATAATTAATGCAATGAAAAAACTGGAGAGAAATCCGGAAATCCTGGAACACTTAAAAACTGAAGTTAGCTTTGGATTAACAGATAAATATAACTGGGATTCTGTTACTGCAGCATACCAGTTGGCAATGCATACTATTTACAAATAAAACGAAGACAATAATTCTCTATGACGAGACCTTATTTTCTATATAACGGATTTAGATATTTAATAGACACCCCTCTGCTCATCCTCTCTTTTTGGTTAGCAGACTATTATAGCAATGGAGCCCTTGACTCTACACAGGATTCTGTTGTCTTTATTTTTCTTGTAATTTCAATTATTTCATGGTATAGTGCCGCTCAAGTTTCAGGTTTAACCAAAGACCTGAGGTCAAATAAATTCGCAGAAGAAATAATTTATGTTTTGGTCACACTCATCCTGTTCGCCATTATTTTAACCTCATTTCTTTTCTTCTTTAGAAATACCATTGAGCTCAGTAATTATTTCCTTTTAATTTATTTACCGATACTCTTTACGCTGGCATTATCCTTTAAATATATCTTCAGGAAATACCTGCATAGCATTTTCTACAGCGGTCGGTTCCAGGAGCAGATCATTCTTGTTGGATCAACTCCTGCAGCAAAAGATTTTTACGACACCATCAATCTGCATACTTATTACGGTTATAAATGCATTGGATTTCTGGATGACGAAAAATCAAAACTTAATGGATGTACCTACCTAGGAACAATCAGCGACCTGAATACAATTCTTGCTGAAAGCAAGGTAGATGAGGTAATCATTGCCCTGCCAAATGCACAACATGAACAGATCAGCGCCTGTATTGAGGCTTGTGATTTTCATGGCAAAAGAGTCAGAATGATTCCAGATTTATACCTTTATGCATCGAGTAATATAAGTATCAATACCATCGGCCTACTTCCGGTAATTAATTTTAGATCATTGCCACAAGACCGCTGGGGAAATAAAATGCTTAAACGGTTGTTTGATGTTTCGTTTTCAGTACTGTTTTTTATACTCTTAGGATGGTGGTTAATGCCAGTTATTGCATTAATCATTAAATTAAGTTCAAAAGGACCCATTTTCTTTAAGCAGGAACGCTGGGGTCTGAATAATCAAAAAATTACCTGTTATAAATTCAGGACCATGTATTATGGAAGTCCTGAAACTGATGAAAACGGAGGCTTTTTACAAGCCACGAAAAATGACAGCAGAATTACCCCTATAGGAAAGATTTTTAGAGAATGGAATATTGATGAACTTCCTCAGTTTTGGAATGTCCTGATTGGCAATATGTCAGTAGTTGGTCCGAGGCCTCATGTTACTCCTCTGAATATTTCATCCATCCAGAATGTAGATAGGTATATGCTGCGACACCTTGTTAAACCTGGAATTACTGGCTGGGCACAGGTAAATGGCTGCAGGGGCGAAACTTCGGCACCAGGCTCCATGCAGCGCAGGGTTAATTACGATCTTTATTACATCCATAGCTGGACTTTCTGGCTTGATTGTCAAATCGTACTGCAAACGGTTATTTTAACTATTAAAGGTGATCAAAATGCCTATTAATTTCAGGAAGCCGATAGTTAGCATCTCTTTTTTTATTTTAATACTTGTTCATTTTGCAAGTACTGAGTTAAGAGCTCAAACTGTTTGGGAGAGTCCTAAACATCCTGTCAATGCATTTTTATCCCGTCAGGCACAAAAAGGAAATATAGAGATTGCAGACTTTATCCTACCATTGAACAGAAAAGGTATCGCGATCAATCTTTCTCAACTCAGAGATTCTGTGCATAAATTATCTGCCATTGAAGTGCAGGAACTATCCTTTTATGAACAAGAATATTCAGAATTCAATAAAAATTTAAGGGACAGTACCTTCTTCTTAAAAAAAGATCAAAATAACAGATGGGGAATCTTATCAGTAAAACAGGGTGATTTAATTTTAAGAGCAGATGCAGTATATGGCCTGGAAACCACACAAGGCCTGAATAAAAGTATTCTAAAACAAAGCAATGGCTTGAAATTCTGGGGGCAGAAAGGCAAAAACATCGCATTTCAAGCTTATTTTACTGAAAATAATGAAACCGGAGATGGAATTGATAGTATCAAGCAATTTAACAATGAAACCGGAATAGTACGGACTGAAAACCTGAATAAAACTGCCAAAATACTTAATTACACCAATTTTCGAGGCAATATTACGTATTCCTGGGACAATGGTTCAGTAAGTATTGGACATGATCAGTTATTATGGGGCTATGGTGAGAATGGCCGATTGGTGATGTCGGATAAAGCTCCGGCATATCCTTTTATTCGATTGGATTATCAGGTATTAAAATGGCTTAAATTCCATTATGCGCATACCTGGCTTCAATCAGCCATATTAGATTCAAACAGAACCTATGGCAAGGGCAATACAATTTATGGTGATCAGCGAGAACTATTCGTCCAAAAATTTATGGCTACGCACAGCTTCAATTTTTTCCCTGCCAAAGGCTTGTCTTTTAGTATTGGAGAATCCATAATCTACAGCGACCGCATCGATGCCGGGTATTTTATTCCTGTCATGTTTTTCAAAGCCTATGATCAGTATTCAAGCCGTTATAAGATCAATTCAGGCTCTAACGGTCAATTCTTTTTTCAGGCGGCCTCCAGAAATCATCTGAAGAATACCCATTTATATGCTTCCTTGTTTATCGATGAAATTCGCATGTCGGCAGCATTCAACAGTCAAAAAAGCAGAAATCAGCTTGGCTTTAACCTTGGAGGATCAATAACAGATCTACTGATACCCTATTTAACCATGGGAATGGAATACACCAGGATAAACCCATTTGTATATCAGAATTTAATTCCGGCACAGAATTATACGAATCAGAACTATACCCTGGGCGACTGGATAGGACAGAATGCAGACCGTGTTACAGCATGGGTCAAGTATAATCCAATTGCTCGATTAAGCACACGTATACAGATGGATTATATACGTAAGGGTGAAGATAGTAGTTTGGCAAACCAATATTATGCAGAACCACAGCCCAAATTTCTTACGAAAAGAATTGATTCACAGAAACAATTTCTTTTTGAAGTCAAGTATCAATTATTGAATGAACTTAATATAAAAGCGTCCTATTATAAACAAGCGGGAATTATTCGTCCTGCCTTGCAGCAAAGGGCAATCCCACAGGAATTTAGGTTTGGAATTTCATATGGATTTTAACAGAAATGTGACTCGTTAAAAACTGATTTTTGTTGCCAGAATAAAACTTTCATGATTTTTAACGAATTCTGCCCTTAAATTGAAGTGATTTTTTAACAAGAATGCTTATTTATTAAATATTTATATTTGTAGCTGTCATCCTAATTTTTAACAAAGACTGCATGAGAATTAAATTTCTAATCTATATACTGATTACCGTATTAGTTTTATCATCTCGGGAGGGCCAGGCTCAGAGCATTTCCCTAGATAAACTTCAGAATATTAAAGTAAGCCAGCTTTCAGATGCCCAAATTACTGAAGCCTGGAAAAAAATTGACGACCTCGGAATACCTGAACAGGATGCCTATAAACTCTTGGAACAAAGAGGGATGGACCCCATTGAAATTAACCTTTTTAAGCAGCGCATCGGTTTACTTGGCTTAAATAAAGGGGGAGTAAAAATGGCTGAAGTGAACCAGAAAGACGATATCGATTTCAGCAGGGATACCCTAAACATTGTTGGTAAACCCATCGCTATTCCCACTTCTAAAGTATTGGGTTTTGACGGATTAGGTATTTATGGTTCTGATTTTTTCAACCAAACCGCTATTAAATTTGATCCAGATTTTAATATTGCCACTCCAAAAGGCTATATTCTTGGCCCAGGCGATGAACTGATTATTTTATTAACCGGACTGAATGAAAGTAGTGTGCGTTCAAAAGTTAGCCCGGAAGGCAATCTACAAGTACCTTATGCAGGCATAGTCTATGTGAATGGCTTTAGCATTGATCAGGCCACAAAACTGATCAGAACTAAAATGTCAAAAGTATACCCCGCATTAACTAACGGTCAAAGTCAGGTTACTATTAATCTTGGAAGTACACGTACTATAAAAGTCACGCTTGTAGGCGAAGTCAAAACACCTGGATCTTATACGCTTTCATCTCTTTCTACATTTTTTAATGTGCTATATCTTTCAGGAGGCCCTGCTCTGAATGGTACACTACGTAATATTGAACTAATAAGAAACAATAAAGTATACAAAACCATAGATTTTTATACTTTCCTTCAGCAAGGCCTAATGGATGGAAACATTCGCCTTGAAGATCAAGATGTAATCAACTTTCCGGTTTACCGCAAGCGGGTAGCCATCCAAGGAGAAGTAAAAAGGCCTGCTATTTATGAACTTAAACCTGAAGAACAGTTAGATGATTTGATCAAATACGCTGGCGGTTATACCGATATCGCCTACCGTAGCATTGCTAAAATAGATCAGGTCAATGAAAAAGAACGCGAAGTAAAAGATGTTCCTGCTAGCCTTTTCAGCAATTTTGTGCCCCGAAATGGCGATCTAGTTTCAATTGGTTCTATTCAAAACAGGTATGCTAACCGAGTAACACTTGAAGGCGCAGTGAACCGTCCGGGAGTGTATGAACTCAGCGCCGGATTGAGCCTTTCTGCCTTAATTAAAAAAGCTGAAGGACTGAAGAATGAAGCCTATTTAGAGAGTGCTTACATCAAACGTACCCTTCCCAATCTTGAAAAAGAATTGATCTCATTTAAACCTTCCGAAATTGTTAAAGGGCTGAAAGATATTCCATTACTCAGAGAAGATTCCATTGTCATTCAGAACCTTTCGGAGTTTATGACCGATCAATATGTCACTATTAATGGAAATGTAAGAAATCCCGGGACTGTAATTTTTCGCAAGGGCATGAAGCTGTCTGATCTGATTGCAATGTCTGGCGGACTAAATGAACAAGCTGCAGGCCACCATATTGAGATATCCAGAATTATAAAAGACAAATCTGATAATGTTGCAAACCAGTTGGTTGAAACATTTAATGTAAATATTGAAACCGGAACTGGTGATATGGAGTTGCAAGAACTTGATTATATTCATGTACCCCGTTTAGTAAACTTCCGGCCATTAGGCAATATCAATGTTGCCGGCGAAGTATTATTTCCAGGTGAATATGCAGTACAAAAGCGCGACGAAACTGCTCTTGACTTTTTACAGAGAGCCGGTGGGCTTAGTCCTTACGGATCATTAGAAAGTACGCAGATCTACAGAAATGGGGTCAGAGTTGACCTGGATCTAACTCAAAGCACATCAGATTCAATTGCTCAAAAAAGCATGATCCTGATTCCAGGCGATAGTATTTTTGTTCCAAGAATTATATCGTTTGTAAAAGTATCCGGTGCAGTAAGTAACCCTCAATACATCAGTTATCAGGGGCGAAGATTTAAATATTATATCAACTCTGTTGGAGGCACTCTTGAAAATGCCCGAATTAAAGGATCATATGTTCAATATCCCAATGGTTTGAATAAACCGGTCCGGAATTTTCTAGTATTCAGAAGCTATCCGCCTGTTTTACCTGGCAGCATAATCACAGTGCCTAAAGATAATCCAGATAATAAAGTACGATTAGGATTTGCCGAAATTTCAGGGATCACTTCAGCCATTACAGCACTTATTGGGCTGCTAGCTATTTTATATAAATAACATGAGTAAGGAAACCTATCCATACGAGCCTGAATTTTCATTCAAACAAATCTTTCAAAAGCGTAAAGAGGATGTCGTTTACCTGTGGCAAAAACGTTTTAAAATTGCTGCTATATCGATCTTAGGTGCCTTTTTAGGTATCGCCTATGCCTGGTATAAGCCTGTTTCTTATACCTCAAGACTTTCATTTGTAGTTGAAGAAGCCAAAGGAGGTGGAGGTTCACTGATATCCGGATTGGCAGGGCAACTTGGCTTTGATATTGGTGGGATGTCAGGGACAGGTGGGGTATTGGCTGGCGACAACGTACAGCAATTACTACGCAGTACCCGAATGATTAAAAATACCTTGCTAACTCCCTTTGATGATCAAAAAGACATCACTATTGCCGATGAATATGCCAGAACAGCCAAATTAAGTCAGGCCTGGGGCGATAAATACAATAACGGAGTACCTGTTACTTTTCCAAAAAATACAGAAACCTATACCAGACTTCAAGATAGCTTGATTCAAGTGATCATTAAAAGGATAAGCGAAAAAGAACTGAGTGTTGGAAAGCCAGATAAAAAATTGAGTTTTTTCGAAGCAACAGTTACCATGCATAATGAAAGGCTTGCTCAGGTATTCACTACCAGGCTCATTCATGAGGCCACGCGTTTTTATATTGAGACCAAAACTAAAAGACAAAGAAATAATGTGAACCGGTTACAAGTGCGTGCGGATAGCATTGAAGCACTTCTAAATCGCAAAACATATATTGCAAGTGCAGCCAATGACATTATGTTAGATAAAAACCCAGCATACGTTACTCAGGCTGCGGCCATTGAGTTAAAACAAAGAGATAAAGGAGTGTTACAATCCATTTATGGAGAAATTGTAAAGAACCTTGAAATAAGCCGTACTATGCTATTACAGGAAACTCCAACCTTCCAAATAGTTGATGAACCGGAGCTACCCCTAAAAAAGAATAGAACAGGATACCTGATGTCTATTATTTATGGGATGATGGCTGCCGGTGCCGCCGGATGTCTTTATCTAGTGATGATGAGGGCTAAGGTAAAAACTGAGGGTTAGGTTCGCTGCGGAACCACCACCCTTTAATTCCCCCGCTCCAATGGAGTCCTTTGGACCAGCGGTGACACTGGATGGCTAAGGGAAATCTGTTACAAACTAAAAAATCATTATTTATTGAAATTAAATTCCAGTATATAAGCACCTCAATTTTTTAGTAAGTTTTTAGATGTCGCTGTGCATGTCCCCCTCTAGATGGGGTAGGGGGAGGAAAGGCATTAATTAATTGGGTTTTACCCCGTATTTTAAAATCACAATTTCTTTAATTGATAAGGTCTATTTTTCGAGTAAATACAAATCATTCAGCATATGCGATGGTGCAAATACTGATTTCAACACCCTCAATTTTTTGCAGGAGGATACTGCATGCCTCAAGTGTTGCCCCTGTAGTCATTACATCATCGATCAGCATCACATGTTT
>CANKAT010000082.1 GCA_947479815.1 Sphingobacteriaceae bacterium | reverse complement strand
ATTAAAAAAAGGCGATCCTGCAGCAAGGGGATGTATAGCAGAACAAACATCATGAATAAATCCGGGCAAAGTAATTTCTTCTGATCTTAATCCACCACCAATGGTCTGTTTAGCCTCAAGTATCAATACATGCAATCCAGCTTGTTTTAAAGCAATAGCCGCAGAAAGTCCATTAGGGCCTGATCCAACAACAATCGCATCATATTCCGGATTTTTCAATACTATTTTATTTGAAGCTAAATTTCAGCATTCTCTCCTAAAAAATATTGATTATTTAGGAATGATTTAGTTAAACAGAAAATAGAATTTCCAAAAGAAACTATTTTTTATATTTTAATTGAGTGGGAAGTGAATCCAGAGCAAAATACGTATGATCTACTATCTTTCCTTTCACGTTTACAATTCTAAAGCCTGAACTATCTGCTCCCAAGGGCCTACCTACAGGGCCGGTTGTGATCATTTCCATATCTCCAAATTTGCCATAGGCATTACGATGGTAGTGTCCGGCAAACACCTGTTTAATACCATATTCTTTGAAAAGCTCAAGATAAATTTTACGTCGCTCCGTATTGATATTAAAATACTCATCCGGTTCATTGGAGTCTTTTAGAAATAAGGAATGATGCATAAAGACCATAATATTCTTAGCATTTGACTTTTTTGCATCCTTAAGTACTTGAATCAACCATTCCAACTGCTTTGCAGCTTCAATGGGTGCAAGCGAAGGATCTTTGATCAGGGAAGAATTTAGAATAATCCCCAATATATTTCCAGAGCGAAAGGTATAGCGATCTTCTCCAAAATATTTTTTATAAAGAGCTAAACTTGCAATAGTGGGTACATTTTCAACATCGTGGTTACCCGAAACACTGTATAATTTAATTGAAGGATCTAGTTTAGCCGCTATTCGCTTATATTCTGTTATTTGTGCAATATTACCGGGCTTATTAACTAAATCACCACAGATTACAACAAAGGCAGGTTTTAAACGATTCGACTCTGCAATTGCCTTTTCCATATTGACAGTTTCCCGGCTAAACTCTTTATTAGCATTAAAAAAACCAAACTGGGTATCTGCCATTTGGAAAAACGTTAATTTATTGGCAGGTCCTATCGATGAACATGCACTGATAAACATTAAAAATAGAATAAGTAAGGTATTATTAAGAGTGGATAGGTTTCTCATCACGTATTTTGAAGATTTTTATTTTATAATAAACTCATTAATAACTATTTATGTTAATCAATTACACTATTTTATTGAAATATATTCTTCCTTAAATTTATTCTAATTCTTCGAAAAATATACTAATTTTTCAACAACAAATCTTTTATTATGTCCTTAATAGAATTGCTCTTGCCTGCAATTTCCTAACTTGCAGCAAAATTCCATAAAACCATTATGAAAGAAGTTTATATCATATCTGCGGTAAGAACTCCTATTGGAAGTTTCGGTGGGCTATTATCTGCATTAACAGCTAGTCAGCTAGGTGCTATAGCCATTAAAGCTGCTGTTAAACGTGCAGGAATTAATCCGGAACAAGTACAGGAAGTGATCATGGGTAATGTATTATCTGCGAATATCGGACAAGCTCCGGCAACTCAGGCTGCAAAATTCGCCGGACTACCGGATATCCCCTCAACTACCCTAAATAAGGTTTGTGCATCCGGTACCAAAGCAATCATGTTTGCTGCTCAAAGTATCGCTTTAGGTCAGAATGAGATTGTTATTGCAGGTGGCATGGAAAGCATGAGTAATGTTCCCTACTACCTTGATAAAGCCAGAAATGGTTATCGTCTTGGCGATGGAAAGATCATCGATGGCCTTGTGAAGGATGGATTATGGGATATTTATAATGATTACCATATGGGATCTGCAGCTGAATTATGTGCTGCAGATTGCAATATAAGCCGAGAAGACCAAGACGCCTATGCAATAGAATCCTATAAAAGATCGCAGTCTGCCCAATTAGAAGGCAAATTCAAAAACGAGATCGCAGCAGTTGAAATTAAAGACAGAAAAGGCGAAATAAGTGTGATTGAGACTGATGAGGAGATTAATGCCGTAAAATTTGATAAAATCCCATCGTTAAAAACTGTCTTCAAAAAAGACGGAACTGTAACTGCGGCCAATGCTTCAACACTAAATGATGGTGCAGCTGCACTTGTTTTAATGAGTAAAGAAAAAGCAGAAGAACTTAATTTAAAGCCTTTGGCAAGAATCATATCGTATGCTGATGCGCAACAGGCTCCAGAATGGTTTACCACTACCCCATCGAAAGCTATTCCAATTGCTTTGGAACGTGCAGGAATTCAGGCAAGTGATGTAGATTATTTTGAGATTAATGAAGCTTTTTCTGTAGTTTCATTAGCAAATAATAGAATTATGAAGCTTGATCCAACAAGAGTAAATGTGAATGGTGGTGCGGTTTCAATGGGACACCCTCTTGGAGCATCTGGTGCAAGAATAGTGGTTACGCTAATCCATGTACTTCAGCAAAATAAGGGTAAAATTGGGGTTGCAGCTATTTGTAATGGTGGTGGTGGCGCAAGCGCATTGGTCATTGAAAATCTACAATAAAAATACATGAAGCAAGTAGTACTGATCTGTGGTCTTTCCCTTTTTTTCTTTGCACAAGCATTAGGACAGCCTTCAGGCAATAAAAACCATCAGCAATTATTAGCGTTTCAGGATAGCCTTTCAGTGCTTAGCTTTAAAATGGTTAATGACAGCATAGAACCTGAACGGTATAATGCAAGTTACAAATTGATAAAAACTCTAGTAACTGCTTTAAAAACACCTTACTCCTTCAATTTTCCATTTGATTCTCTAAAATCAATTTCAATTCAGTCGTCGTCAGATAAACGTTTTAGGATTTTCAGTTGGCATGTGATGAATAATGATGGCAGCTACAGATATTATGGAACTATTCAAATGAATAAGCCTGATGGTAAGCTAGAATTGTTTCCATTGATTGACTATACATCCGTTTTAAAAAATCCATCTGATAGTATAACAAGCAATGATAAGTGGTTTGGCGCTCAGTATTATAAAATAATCTCAGTTTTAAACAATGTTCCAACCCCCTATTATGTATTGCTTGGATGGAAAGGGAATACTATAAAATCAACAAAAAAAATCATAGAAATTCTATATTTTAAAGACGGGAAAGCTAATTTCGGGATGCCTGTATTTGATGGAGATCCTGATAATTCGGGAAAAAATCGAATCATTTTTGAATATGATAGAAGAGCGTCGATGTTTTTGAATTATGAGCCTAAAATAACTACAATCGTTTTTGACCATTTAGCTCCACCTGATCCGAAACTAAAAGGAAAATTTGAACTTTATGGTCCAGATTTCTCTTATGATGGATTAAAACTAGTTAATGGCCGATGGAAATTCGTACCAGACCTTGAACTTAAAAACAATCCAACAGATCAGGATGATAACTTCAATGACCCTAAAAAGTTGTAGGTTGTAAGTTATAAGTTGTAGGTTATAAGTTGTAAGTTATAAGTTGTAGGTTATAAGTTGTAAGTTGTAGGTTATAAGTTGTAGGTTATAGGTTGTAGGTTATAAGTTTTAAGGATAAAGCTGAAAGCTGAAAGGTAAAAGCTGAAAGGTAAAAGCTGAAAGCCTGATTTAGCTTCATTTCATAGTAGAACCTTATAACTCAGACTTCAGACCTCCGTCTTCATACCTCAGACAACTGAAAACTGAATCAAGAACCAAGAACCAAGATCCAAGATCAAAGAAGAAAGACTTCATACTGCTAATTTGAGATTTACTGCCTTTTTCTGATAACAGATAACTGAAAATGGAAGCAAGAACCAAAAGTCAAGACAGCGATATGTTAATTTGAGATCAGTAGTATTTCTTCAGACCTCTTGCCTCAGACTTCATACCTCATACCTCTGACAACAGACAACTGACAACAGATAACAAATAACCGACAACTAAGGCGATACCGCCTGCATCATCAAACCACATACATAAGCACCGTAAGTTCCTATCACATAGCCAAAAACAGCTAATAGTACTCCAATGGGAGCTAAAGAAGGGTGAAAGGCACTTGCAATTACTGGCGCTGAGGCAGGACCACCGATGTTAGCCATACTACCAACCGCAAGGAAAAAGAAGGGTGTTTTAGTAAGTTTCGCTACAATAAAGATCACAATAACATGAATCAGGATCCAAACCAAACCTACAATAAGTATACCCGGCTTATTAAAAATTGCCATGATATTCATCTGCATTCCAATTGTTGCAATTAAAACATACAGTAATACGCTCCCAATTTTTGAAGCTCCTGCTCCTTCCAGATTTCTGAGCTTGGTAAAAGAAAGTATCATACCTAAAGTTGTGGCTATTATTACTAGCCAGAAAAACCCTGAAGTAAGACTAAATGCGCTTAAATAAGGTGCATTTATAGTGATCCATGGAGCAATGTGATCTGCTCCAAAATGAGCAATTCCTGTTACTCCAAATCCAATTCCAAGAATCAATAAGATATCTTCCATTTTAGGAATCCTCATAACACTTTGCTGATACGCTTCGATTTTATCTTTTATTTCAGTGACCGATTGGTCATCTGCTTTTAAAAATCTGTTAATCAGAATATTTTTACCTGCTCCGAATAGTAACAAAGCCATCCAGAGATAAGAAATAAATACATCAAGGGCCACCATGGCAGAAAACAGATCAGGGCTTGGCTTAAATATCTCATACATTGCTGCCTGATTAGCACCCCCACCAATCCAAGTACCTGCAACAGTACTTAATCCTCTCCAAACCTCTTCAGCACCCTGGCCACCAACAATTTCAGGTGCAAACAATGAAACTAAAAAAACGGCTGCTGGCCCACCTAGCATAATACTGATCGATGCAGTTATGAACATTAAGCCTGCCTTTTTTCTGAGCTTCCATATTTCCCTTAAATCGAGGCTTAAAGTAAATAGTACCAAACTAGCAGGTAAAAGATACCTAGATGCCATGGTATAAAGAGCTGATGTTGTACCTGAAATAATACCCATTGAATTTAACAGGCCAGGCAGAAAATAGCAGAGTAGAATAGGTGGAATAAATGTATAAAGCTTTTTGAAAAATGGAATATTGCTTTCAGATGTCCAGAAGACCAATCCGAGAATACCCATAAGGATTCCTAATACAACAGCATCATTCGTAATCAGGGCAGTCTGATCAATCATTTACGTAGATTTTTATTTAAAGAATATATAAAGCATCAATTTTAGTAAAATTTAATTATAATTGAGCTTTTTACTTCCTTAATCAATTAAGAGATTGTAATAAACTAACCCATCAATTAAATTATATGGAATTACAACAAAAACAACTTTTTGGACATCCCAGGGGTTTATATATCCTGTTTCTTACAGAAATGTGGGAAAGGTTTAGTTTCTATGGAATGCGGGCACTTTTGGTGCTTTTCCTGGTTTCATCGGTTAATGGAGAAAATCCAGGATTTGGCTGGACCAGTAGCGAGGCCTTAAAGTTGTATGGAATTTATACATTTCTTGTTTATTTATCATCCATACCTGGTGGAATCCTTGCAGATAAATTAATCGGACAGAAAAAGGCCGTAATTTTAGGTGGTATTCTTTTGGTTGCAGGTCATAGTATTCTTGCATTCCAATCATTGATTACATTTTATGTAGGATTAGGATTAATAATTGCGGGAGTAGGCTGTTTGAAGCCAAACATTTCAACTATGGTTGGTGGTCTATATCCAAAAGGCGATGACCGTCGTGATAAAGGGTTTACTATTTTTTACATTGGAATCAATGTTGGAGCATTCCTAGCAGGTATAATTATTGGATATGTAGGCGAAACCCTGGGCTGGCATTATGGCTTTGGACTTGCGGGTATTGGAATGGCCATTGGTTTGATTATTTTCATATTGGGTCATAAGTACCTTCAGGGAGTTGGAGAAGCAACTAAAACCCTGTCTGTTGAAGATCAGGCCATAAAAAATAAGCCTCTTACAGCAATAGAAAAAGATCGTGTTAAAGTGATGTTATTATCTTTCCTGATGATCATAGTATTCTGGGGAGCATTTGAGCAAGCTGGGGGTTTGATGAATCTATATGCTGCTGAAAAAACAAACAGAGTAATCGGTTTTCTGAACTGGACTGTTCCTGCAACCTGGTTCCAGTCGGTCAATTCATTCTTTATAATAACACTAGGCATACCCGTAGCGGCGTTCTGGTTTAACAGAAAAAGAAATGGAAAAGAAGCATCATCCATATTCAAAATAGCGATTGGAGTAATTATTATGAGTTGGGGATTCCTTTTCATGACAGCGGCTTCAGCGCAATATCAAAATGAAGGTTCTTCGGCAATGTACTGGCTTGTATTGGCATACCTTTTCCACACCATTGGAGAACTCAGTGCATCACCTGTTGCTTTATCCTATATTACAAAACTGGCTCCAATAAAATATGCTTCAATCATGATGGGTGTATTTTTTGCAGCTACTGGGTTGGGCAATTATGTTGCTGGCTGGGTTGGTGTTTGGTCACAAACTGCAGGAGAATTAGAGATATTCATTGGAATAGCTATATTCTGTACATTGATTGGGGGTATCGTTATTACTATCCTTAAGCCATTAAAAAGGCTTGCGCATGGTGCTGAAGATTTCTCAGCAGAAACTATGGCATCCCTTAAAGCTGAATAATTTTCAATAAAATTCAAAAACACAGAATAGAGAGCGGTTAAATGCATCTCTCTATTCGTTTAAAGCAGTATATTTGTAATCACAAATTTTAGTACGTGTTATCAGACAGCCTTGTCATCATTCCAACCTACAACGAAAAGGAAAATATCGAAAATATAATTCGAAAAGTATTCTCCCTTCCTGATGCGTTCCATATTCTGATCGTTGATGACGGTTCGCCGGATGGAACTGCAACCATTGTAAAGAGTCTTCAAAAAGAATTTGAGGGAATGCTTTATATTGAAGAACGTAAAGGAAAACTAGGACTTGGAACAGCCTATATTCATGGTTTTAAATGGGCTCTTGAACGCAAATATGAATATATTTTCGAAATGGACGCAGATTTTTCACATAATCCGCAAGATCTAATCAAATTAAAAGCTGCCTGCATAGAGGGTTATGATCTTGCCATTGGTTCAAGATATATAAAGGGAGTAAATGTAGTAAACTGGCCAATGAGCAGGGTTTTAATGTCTTATTTTGCTTCTGTTTATGTACGGTTGATTACCCGAATCACAATTCAGGATGCTACAGCTGGATTTAAATGCTACCGACGTATTGTTCTTGAAACCATTCCTCTAGATAAAATAAAGTTCATCGGATATGCGTTTCAGATCGAAATGAAATTTACGGCGATTAAATTTGGTTTTAAGGTGTGTGAAGTACCCATTATCTTCACTGATCGTACAGAAGGGACTTCAAAAATGAGTACCAGAATATTCAGAGAAGCCTTTTTAGGTGTCATTCAGATTAAATTGACTAGTTTTTTTAGAGATTATTCTAGGAATTTAGATTCGAAAAAATAAGAATTGAAGTTTATATTTATATAAGTAATTAATAAAGACCTACTGATCCTATGAACGAAAACCTTGACCCCGCCGAAGAAAATCTTTCACCTATTGAGCGGGAGATAGAAAAAGTTCTTCGTCCGCAGGTTTTTGAAGATTTCACAGGACAACATAAAATTCTCGCTAATCTTCGAATATTTGTCCAGGCAGCAAAACTCAGAGGTGAAGCACTTGATCATGTGCTCTTACATGGTCCTCCAGGATTAGGAAAAACTACCCTATCGCATATTATTGCGAATGAAATGGGAGTAAATATTCGAATTACATCCGGACCAGTTTTAGATAAACCAGGTGATCTGGCAGGTTTACTTACTAACCTAGAAGAAGGTGATATTCTTTTTATTGACGAAATACATCGTTTAAGTCCATTGGTTGAGGAATACCTGTACTCAGCAATGGAAGATTTCAAGATTGATATCATGCTTGAAACCGGCCCTAATGCCCGCTCGGTTCAGATTTCTTTAAATCCTTTTACACTAGTTGGAGCTACCACCCGCTCCGGACTACTTACAGCTCCTCTAAGAGCGCGCTTCGGAATAAACAGCCGTTTAGAATACTATGATGCCAAATTACTTACAACCATTGTGTTAAGATCGGCAGAAATACTGAAAACTGAAATCTCAGATGAAGGTGCCTATGAAATAGCCCGAAGAAGCCGAGGTACACCCCGTATTGCGAATGCCCTGTTACGACGAACCCGTGATTTTGCTCAAATAAAGGGCAATGGGGATATTGATACAGAGATCGCTAAATATGCCCTAAACGCACTAAATGTAGATGAGCATGGGTTAGATGAAATGGATAATAAGATTCTGATCACCATTATTGATAAATTCAAGGGTGGACCAGTTGGTTTAAAAACAATAGCCACCGCCGTTGGAGAGGAAGAAGGAACAATTGAAGAAGTTTATGAGCCATTCCTGATTCAAGAAGGATACATTATGCGTACTTCAAGGGGAAGAGAATGTACTGAAATTGCCTATAAGCATCTTGGACGTATAAAATCAGGTGGGAACACCTTATTTTAAGCTCCCTTTTTGATTGATAAGGATATAATCAATTTAACTAGAGTTATTCTAGGTTAAGATCTTTTTTCTGTTTGAATTGATTAGTATCCATGCTCATCGCGAATCAAATATTCATATACTGAACTACTTAAAAAGCATATTTTCTATATTTGAACTACAAAATGGTCAATAAAAGTCAATATTCGCAGTTTATAAAAGCAGAGGCACTAAAACTGGGCTTTATGTTCTGTGGTATTTCAAAAGCGGGATTCCTTGAAGAAGAAGCTCCAAGACTTGAAAGTTGGCTTAAAAATGGTTTTAATGCAGAAATGAGCTATATGGAGAATCATTTCGATAAACGCTTAGACCCACGCAAGCTTGTTGATGGCGCTAAATCAGTTGTATCATTAGCCTTAAATTATTATACTGATCAGAATCAAAAAGACCAATTTGCGCCTAAAATAAGTCAGTATGCTTTTGGTGATGACTACCATGACGTAATTAAAGAAAAACTGAACATGCTAATGGCAGTTATTCAGAATGAGATTGGTGAAGTTAGTGGACGTTCCTTTGTAGATTCTGCACCTGTGCTTGATAAAGTATGGGCAAAAAAAGCAGGATTAGGTTGGATTGGCAAGCATACGAACTTAATCAATAAAAATTCAGGTTCATTTTTCTTTCTAGCAGAGTTAATCCTTGATCTTGATCTTGAATACGATAGTGCACCAACAAAAGATCATTGCGGAACCTGTACAAAATGCATAGATGCCTGCCCTACCGATGCAATTGTTGATCCTTATGTTGTAGATGGAAGCAGATGTATTTCATATCTAACAATTGAATTGAAAAATGAACTCCCTGTAGAGTTCAAAGGCAAAATGGATAATTGGATGTTTGGCTGTGATATTTGTCAGGATGTTTGCCCCTGGAATAAATTTTCAGTACTCAATACTGAACCATTATTCAATCCACGTGAAGAACTTTTAGAATTAACACAGCGAGATTGGCAGGAAATTACTGAAGGTACCTTCAAAAAGGTATTTAAAAACTCAGCGGTTAAAAGAACAAAGTTCAAGGGATTAAAGAGAAATATTGATTTTTTAAGGTCTTGAATCTGTTGTCTGTTATCTGTTGTCTGTTATCTGTTATCTGTTATCTATTGTCTGTTATCTGTTGTCTGTTGTCTGTTATCTGTTGTCTGGCTAACGTACCTTAACTGTTAACCTTATGGCTATTGAGTCAATACCCAAAATTGCTTATCTTATATCTTATATCTTTCACCTGTTATCTGTCTAACTTACCTTTATTGTTAACTGATAACTGTTAACTGATAACTGTTAACTGATAACTGTTAACTGATAACTGATAACTGATAACTGATAACTTACAACTGATACTCACTTTCCAAATTTCATCTTTAACTGCTCTAGCATATCTGTATTTATAGGCTTAGCATCTTCTTTAGGTTTTTGTTGATTTACTGGTTCTGGTCTTGCAGTAATAGTAGCAGCTTGTCTTTCATTACGCAATTGCTCTTTTTTAGCATTCATGCGGTTCCATATCTTCTCCAAACATTTTTTGGTATACAATGGGAAATCACCATTCAGCATCCAGTTGTAATAACTTGGCTCTGACTGAAAAACATCCTCAACAACCCTTCCCTTATGTTTACCGAAATTGATTACCTCTACACCTTCCTCATTATAAACCATTCTGGAAGCAAAATCTACCGGATTATTAAGGTTTGTAAATTTATGAAGTGCTTCTATATTGTTCTGAACTGGCTTAGTGACTATCCCTTTTTTATCTTCCCAGTCTTGATTTTGATACTTCTCGATCTGCGCTTTCAAAACCTCATAGGTTGCCTTAATATCAGCTTCAGCAGAGTGCGCATTCTCAATATTCTTACCGCAATAGAACTGATAAGCTGCTTTTAAGGTACGCTGTTCCATTTGGTGAAATATATTCTGAACATCCACAAAATGTCTGTTATCGATATCAAAATTGATTCCAGCACGAAGAAATTCTTCCATTAATACAGGAATATCAAAGCGATTAGAATTATAACCTGCAAGGTCACAATCATCTAAAAATCTAGCTAACTCCTCGCCTGCTTGTTTAAATGTTTGAGCATTTTTAATATCCTCATCATAGATTCCATGAATCAGGGATGACTCAAGCGGAATAGGAATTCCGGGATTGATACGCATCGTTTTTACATCTTCTGTACCATCAGGCATTGCCTTAAGGATGGAAATTTCAACGATCCGATCTGATGCAACATTTACACCGGTAGTTTCAAGATCAAAAAAAGCAAGGGGGCGTTTCAGATTTAATTTCATGCGATTAACTAAAGATTAGAATACCTGCTAGAATTCCAATGACCATGATGAGATACATTAGTATTTCTGTGCTGGCAAAGCGTTTATATTTTATCCAGAATGTATAGTCGCCTTTATCTTTGCTCATAAATATCCGGGGAGTTAATTATTAATCAAAATTACTGATTTAAAAACAGAAAACATGAATGTATTGAGCGTTGGTTGGTAATATCTGTTGTCTGTTGTCTGTTATCTGTTGTCTGTTGTCTGTTATCTGAGGTAAGAGGTATGAGGTATGAGGTATGAACATGGCAAAAAGCAATAAATTTCAAAATATTACTGAATTGTCCTTTGTCTTTGATCCTTGGTCTTGGTTCTTGGTTCTGTTATCAGTTATCTGTTGT
>CANKAT010000081.1 GCA_947479815.1 Sphingobacteriaceae bacterium | reverse complement strand
TCCCGGACTAGTTCCATATCGCTTTCCATCATCCCACATTAAATTCCAGTTATTACAAATAGTTACCGGTAAAATATGTGCTCCCTGCTCAATGGCAAGTTTAAAAGGTCCATTTTTAAACGGCTGTAAAACTGGGGGGTAATTTTCACTGATCATTCCTTCTGGAAAGATCACGACATTTTTACCATCTTTTAAACTTTCTTCAGCTTTTTTAAAAGCTCTAAAAGCCGACATTTTACTTTCTCTGTTTAATGGAATATCAATAGTCCGGAAGTAAATGCCGGTAATAAAATTCTTAAGAAGTTCCTCCTTGCCAAGAAATACATAGTTCCGTTTTGCCAATAATATAATAGCTGTTATATCGAGGTTTGAGGTATGATTTGCACAGATAATATATCTTTTCGACCAGTCAATTTTTTCCTCATAGCTGAAGCGAAATAAAAAACCTGCTAAAACCGAACTTAAATAACTGAATATCCATCGCATTCGGTTCATCCCATGAAATTTCACAGGGCTGCGAGAGAAATAAAAAATAATTGGATAAAGACTCGTAAATACTAGAGCGAGCCAAACTTGAAAATAGTAAAGATGTACGCTTTTAAAAAGTCTTTTCATTCATTCAAAAATACAAAAATCTATGGAGCTTTATAATAAATGGGAGGCATTTCAAACCCTTTCAGCCACAGTTACAGAAAAAATTCTTATTTTTGAGGCTTATGGAAACTGTTGTTAGTGGTATCCGCAGTACCGGTAAACTGCATATAGGAAATTTTTATGGCGCTGTAAAAAACTTTGTACAGATGCAGAATGAATTCAACTGCTATTTTTTTATTGCAGACTATCATTCTTTAACCACACACCCTACTCCAGAGGATCTTCATGGCAATGTTAGGCAAGTATTGATCGAGTATCTGGCTGCTGGGATTGACCCCGAAAAAGCTACAATTTATGTGCAATCAGATGTACCTGAAATAGCAGAATTATACTTATATCTAAACATGAATGCCTACCTGGGTGAACTTGAAAGAAGTACCTCATTCAAGGATAAAGTTCGTGCTCAGCCAGACAATGTAAACGCAGGATTATTGACCTACCCTGTTTTAATGGCTGCTGATATTCTGATTCATAAAGCTACAAAAGTGCCCGTAGGAAAAGATCAGGAGCAACATCTGGAAATGTCAAGAACCTTTGGTAATAGATTCAACAGGCTTTATAACAAGGACTACTTCCCTGAACCATTTGCATTTAATTTCACCGAGAAACTGGTGAAAGTTCCCGGACTTGACGGAAAGGGTAAAATGGGTAAGTCGGAAGGTGAAGGCAATGCTATTTATTTGTCAGATGAACCTGAAGTAATCCGAAAAAAAGTAATGAGAGCTGTAAGTGACAGTGGGCCTACAGAAGAAAATCAGCCAAAAGCTGAATCCATTCAAAATCTATTTGACCTCATGAAAATTGTTTCATCCCAAAGTACATATGATCATTTTGACCAGCTTTACACTAATTGCGGAATTAGATACGGCGATTTAAAAAAGCAACTAGCTGAAGACATGATCATTGCTACAGCTCCAATTCGTGAAAGAATAAATGAGATAGCAAAAGATGAAACTTATTTACGAGAGGTTGCCCGTTTTGGTGCTATTAAAGCACGAGAAAGCGCATCAAAAACAATTAGAGAAGTAAGGGAAATAATTGGATTTAAAACTTTTTAAATTCCCTTCATTAAAAAAACTATTTGTATTTTCAAACACAATTAGCGACCGTCGCTAAACACTTACCGGAAACATCATGCATATTGCTATAGTTGGAAATATTGGGGCTGGTAAAACTACCCTAACAGAGTTGCTTGCAAAGCATCTAAATTATGAAGCTCAGTTTGAAGCTGTTGACAATAATCCTTATCTGGAAGATTTTTATAGCGATATGAAAAGATGGAGCTTTAATTTACAGATCTATTTCCTGAACAGTCGCTTTCAGCAAATTCTTGAATTACAGAATACCGAACGGAATATTATACAGGATAGAACGATTTATGAAGATGCCTATATTTTTGCTGAAAACCTACACGATATGGGCTTAATGACCAGCAGAGATTATGAAAATTATCGTTCAATTTTTGAAAATATTACATCTTTTATTAAGCCGCCAGATCTGTTAATTTATCTGAAAGCATCAGTTCCAACTCTGGTCAACAATATACAAAGACGAGGTAGAGAATATGAGGCAGGAATTCGCCTAGACTACCTATCTAAACTGAATGATAAATATAAAAAATGGATTGACTCTTACACAAAAGGCAAGCTATTGGTACTTGATAAAGATAAACTTGACTTTGCCAATAAACCTGAAGACCTTGGATTTGTGATCAATAGTATTGAACGCGAGATCCATGGTTTATTTTAGTCAATACCGATAATTTCAAAAGCCGATGAAGATCCTCGGAATTATCCCAGCTCGTTTTGAGTCCAGTCGGTTTCCAGGTAAACCCCTCATCGATATTGCCGGGAAAAGCATGATTCAAAGGGTATATGAGCAATGTCAAAAGTCTTCCCGATTAGATAAGGTAATTGTGGCAACAGATGATCAACGTATTTTGGATCATTTAAAAACCTTTGGAGGCGAAGGGATAATGACTTCATCTTTTCATGCCAGTGGCACTGATCGCTGCGGAGAAATTGCCGAACACTTTCCTGAATTTGATATCCTAGTTAATATACAGGGGGATGAGCCAATGATCGATCCTAATCAAATCGACCTGCTCTGTTCCTGCTATAATGATGTAAATACCCGTATTGCAACTCTGGTTAAATTAATTCATACAAACGAGGAACTACTTAACGAAAATACACCCAAGGTAATACTTAATAAAAATCATCAGGCAGTCTATTTCAGCCGCGCCACAATTCCATACCTAAGAGGTAAAAAAATAGACAATTGGCTGAGTGAACATGCTTTTTATAAACACATTGGTATTTATGCTTTTAGAAGGCAAACACTCTCAGAAATCACCAAACTACCGGTGTCGAATCTAGAAATAGCAGAAGGCCTGGAACAACTTCGCTGGATTGAGAATGGATACACTATTCAGGCTGCAATTACAGATAAAGAAAGTCAAGCTATTGACACGCCAGAAGACTTGATTAAGGTATTGAAACTCCTCAAAAACTAATTTTATACTCTATGGAAGGGAACTTTATTGGATTTACCAACAGCATTAAACCGACTGAAATTTTCTATAAAAGAGCTTAACGGTAGTTTTTATGGTCCTGGATGGTTCTATTTCGACAAAGGAAACCCGGCATTTTTCCATTCAGGAAGTACCTGCGGTTTCAGTACTTATTCGATTAATATTCCAGGTCAAAAAACTTCTATTGTGTATTTCTCAAATATTGCAGGTAATTCAAAGACCTTTAAAAAAATTCTAGCGGTACTAAAGACTGAAGGTGTGAATAGCCCGTCTGAAGTTTTTAGCTTACATCAATTGACACGATAATGATTTTCTAACAAAATCCATTGAATTTGGCATGAATTATACAGAAGATAAACTATTCGATAGAATAAAATTTCAGGAGGAGGCTTTGGAAAAAGGAGAATATGAAAATTGTGTATTCAGACAATGCGATTTTTCAGATACCAATCTATCTGAGATTAAATTTAACGATTGCGAATTTATTGGCTCTAATCTAAGTCTGGCTGTTTTAACAAAAACTGCATTTAGAGACATAAAATTCACAGAATGTAAAATGCTAGGGCTACATTTTGAAAATTGCAATGAATTTGGTCTTTCATTTACATTTGAAAATTGCCAGCTAAACCACTCATCATTTTACAAGACAAAAATCAAAAAAACTACTTTCAAAAATTCACAGTTAAAAGAAGTTGATTTCACTGAATGTGACCTTACTGGCTCTATTTTTGAAAATTGCGATTTGAGCAATGCTACATTTGATAATACGATTATGGAAAAGGTTGATTTCCGGACCGCTTACAACTATTCTATTGATCTGGAACTCAACCAAATTAAAATGGCTAAATTTTCAATACAGGGCATTCCGGGGCTATTAAACAAATACCAGATTGAAATAGAAAACTAGATTATTATTTTAGGTGAGTATTATCTATTTACACATCTGAGCTACAATTAAAAAATTTATCCAGATGTTTTTACCAAGTGAAAACATTCTTTTCGTTAAACTTGCATAGTTAAGTATTTATAAAGTTTGGGGTATATATTAAGATGAACGAAGAATTTTTCAGGCATATTTTTAAAAAGCAGCAAGACGCTGATGCAGTACCGTCAAACAAGGAAATATCCAGATGGGCACTAGATCTGATCAGATTACTTTTTCCTGAACAATCCAAACGCACCTTAAGTAATTTAGAGGAACTAAAAAAAGAATTCAATAAACTTGAAATCGAGCTTTGTAAGATAATGGAAGCTACCAAAGCTTGCATTAATTGTGATAATGCCAAATTAGCTCGTGATTTTTTTGAGCAAGTACCTGAATTATACCGACTTTTAAATACCGACATTAAAGCCATTTTTGATGGTGATCCAGCAGCAAAAACCGAATTTGAGGTTATTAGAGCCTATCCGGGCTTCTATGCAATTTCATTTTACAGGCTTGCTCATTCATTATACCTATTGGGTGTACCCCTATTACCGAGAATTTTTACAGAGTATGCACATTCAAAGACAGGAATCGATATCCATCCTGCAGCAGAAATCGATGAGTTCTTTCACATAGATCATGGTACAGGCATTGTTATAGGCGAAACCTGTAAGATAGGGAAACATGTAAAGATGTATCAGGGAGTAACACTGGGTGCTTTAAGCGTACATAAGAGCATGGCTGACACTAAGCGACACCCAACCATTGGCGATCGTGTAGTTGTTTATTCTGGCGCTACAATCCTTGGCGGAGAAACCTTGATTGGAAATGACTGCACAATTGGAGGAAATGTGTGGATTACAAAAAGTATTCCTGCAGGTTCTTATGTTTATAATACAGCTGAAGTGAAAATATCAAGTGATAATGAAATAAGTAAACAATAATGGCAGGCATCATTGATCTAGTAGGAAATACACCTTTGGTAGAGATAACAAGATTAAATCCTAATCCAAAAGTAAAGATCTATGCAAAGCTAGAAGGAAATAATCCAGGTGGAAGTGTAAAAGACAGAGCGGCATTAAACATGATTAGAAGTGCTCTTGAACGTGGAGAAATCAATAAAAATACCAAACTAATAGAAGCAACAAGTGGGAATACCGGCATAGCATTAGCCATGATAGCAAGTGTGTATGGCATTGAAATTGAACTTGTTATGCCTTCAAATTCTACAAGAGAACGAACACTTACCATGGAAGCTTTTGGTGCAAAGGTTACTTTATTGGATGGAATTGAGCTTTGCCGCGACTATGCTGAAGAAAAAGCAGCCAGTGGTAAAAGTTTTCAACTCAATCAGTTTGCCAATCCTGATAATTTTTGGGCGCATTATAAAACTACGGGCCCAGAAATGTGGAGCGATACCGAACAAAAAATAACCCATTTTGTAAGTTCTATGGGTACAACTGGAACGATAATGGGATGCTCCCGATTTTTAAAAGAAAAAAATCCGAATATTCAAATCATTGGTTGTCAGCCAACTGAAGATTCATCTATACCCGGAATTCGCAGATGGCCTGAAGCGTATTTGCCCAAAATATTTGAACCAAGCCGTGTAGATCGAATAATGGATATTTCTGAAGCTGAAGCTACAGCAATGAGTCGTAAACTTGCGAAAGTAGAAGGAATTTTTGCGGGAATGAGTAGCGGAGGTGGGGCATCTGCAGCCTTTAGGCTTGCTTCTGAACTGGACAAAGGTGTCATCGTTTTTATTGCATGCGACCGTGGCGACCGTTACCTAAGCAGTAATCTATTTGGATAATCTCCTAAAAAACTTCCTAAATAATTTAAATTTCAAGAACTGAATGAATGATGTAAATTCCCGAATTTCACGTTTACTATTTTTTGAGATGATGAACCATGCTTTTGAATAATCTGCTCAATAATTGCGCTGGTGATATCGGGATAATTTACTTCCACGATCCTAGTTGAGTTGATCCAGGTTCGAATTACCATATCAAAACTGTCATTTAAATTTTTAATGACAGGTACTCCCATCTGCTTTAAAGCTGCTGCATTTAATTGCTGCTCATATTGATTTTTCATAGGAATAACCAAAAGCTTCTTTTTCATAAATAAGGCTTCAGCAGGTGTTTCAAAACCAGCGCCACACAATACACCTTCAGACTGAGCCATACTCTTGATAAATTTTTCATTGTGAATGGGCTGTACAGTAACATTCATACTCCTGAATTGTTTTCTGTTATGCTTTGAAAACACGTCCCATGAAACATTTTTAAACTGGCTCAGCTTAGCAATTAACCTCTTATCATCGTATGAAGGAAGATAAACTGTGTAGTGTCCTTTATTTTCAATAAGCTGATCTCTGACTTGCTTTCTTATAACCGGAGTAAAGATATTATGTTCATACGATTGGAAATGAAACCCATAATGAGATGTATTAGGTGCATAATTATTCAGAATGAGTTTTCCAATCATATCATGATGATCAGCCTTTGGTGCAGCATCAGCCAACACAGTAGCCTGATGGCTAAGGCCAATGCAGGGAATGTTTTTCATATAGCATGCCCAGGCTGAAACTGGTTCAAAATCATTTATTACCAGATCATATTTTTCAACCGGAACTGATTTAATCTCATTTACAAGCTTACGAATATTTGATTTTATACAGGTTTTCCAAAGGTCAACACCTCCAGATTTACCAAAAATAAAACTTAGCCCTCGGAATTTGTATTTTATTGGAAATGGAATGCTAAGGTCTCCTTGAGTACCACTCACCAGAATATCAACCTGTCCATGCTGTTGAAGGCAAGGAATAATATCCATAGCACGGCTCAAATGCCCATTTCCGGTGCCTTGAATGGCATAAAGTATCTTCATTAAAAATAATTACGATGATGCTAAATTGCTAAAAATCTTTGAGAGTAGCTTGCAAAATGGATAAATTAAATGATCATATTGACTTAGGCAAATCTTAGGCTAATGTGAAAAATATCCATTATTCTAATTGGATTAATCAATCCAAAACCACTACAAGGATTAACTATTTACCATAAATCAATTTTCGTATTTTTAACAGAAATAAATTTGAATTAGAAAAATATTAAAAGAAATAATCAGGATAAAATGATAGTAATAAATGAATATTTTGAAGGAGCAGTAAAATCTCTTGGGTATGACTCAAAGGATGGTAAATCAAGCATTGGCATTATTGAGGAAGGTGAGTATCAATTTGGTACATCAATGCATGAAACGATGATTATTTTAGAGGGAGAACTAGAGGTACTTCTACCAGAATCGGTCATATGGAAAACATTCACCAATGGTCAGAGTTTTGAAGTTCCTGCAAACCAATCGTTTACCGTGCGATCAGGTATGCAAACTTCTTATTTATGCAAATACAAATAGTGCTAATTAGGAATATCTGCACCTATTGAGGTACTATTTGACCTGATCTTGTGAGGATATCGAATTGAATAATTAAAAACCATATTTCTTATGTAATCATTAGATGCATAAGGTGTGAGATATTTTTTAAGATCTGTGATATCTTGATCTTTAAGATCTTTCGAAACATATCCCATGCCATAAAACTGGCCCTCTTCGATTAAAATACAACTTTTTTCGGCAGAGTTTCTTCCTCCATCAATAACCATAAAGCTGGGTAAAGCAGACTTTAATTTAGAAAGAGCAATGATTACGCGTTCATTATAACTGGCAGGGCTCTCAATTTGTTCACATGCTTTTTTGCAAATTTGTTCATTGATTGAGATACAGGGCTCATTATTTCGCTGAACGAAACAAAGTTTAGGACAAAGATTAAATTCAGCGATCAGATTTTTTAGAAGAGCCTGGCCATCCAGAATTTTGTTGAAGGTGTAAAATGGTTTTGAAAATTTATTTTTTTTGTCTAGAGCTAGGCGTAAATATCCATTTTGATCATCAAACGAATATAAGCCATAGGCATGTTCAAATCTTTTTAGAGAACGGTTATAAGCAGGCCATAATCGCTTAATCTCAATCGCTTCTAGAATAAAAGCCATTAATTCAGTACCACATTCCTGGAAACTGATGTGGTGTATATCCCTTAAAAATTCTTGTTTTTGCTTGCCAGGTTTATTATTAGTAAAATGACTGGTCACTCTTTTTTTAATGTTTCTGGCCTTTCCAACATAGATCACCTTCGATTTACTATTGTGAAAATAATAAATTCCTGAAACTGTAGGCAGTTTATCCATATCATCTTTAGGCAAATGAGGTGGCAATGACTGCTCTTTTGAACGCGGATTCAATGTTTTATTGATATGACCTTCATGATCCTTTTCAAGCAGCATGGAAAAAAGCTTTGAGGTAGCTTCGGCATCGCCCATTGCCCTGTGCCTTTCTACGACCTCTATTCCCACTTCTTTACAAAGGCGTCCAAGGCTATATGAAGCAAGTCCGGGTATGATCTTACGACTCAGCCGAACAGTGCAAAGCTTCCGAGATTGTAAGTGAAGACCTGCCGCGGCAAGGTGATAATGAAGAAATGAAAAATCAAAATTGACATTATGGGCTACAAAGATCTTATCATGCAAAAGAGCATAAATCTGTTGGGCAACCTCATTAAACCTGGGTGCAGATTTTACCATATCATCATTAATACCAGTAAGTGACTGGATATAAATAGGTATTGGAATTCCGGGGTTAACAAGCGTTCGAAACTGTTCAGTGACTTCTTTACCGTTATGAATTAAGATCGCGATTTCAGTGATACCATTTGCACTAGCATGCCCACCTGTTGTTTCAATATCGACTATCGCGTACATCGTTTAAGATTATGAATCAAATATAAACAGAATATGCTAATATTGTTAGTAATAATTAGCCTAAATCGATTAATTGGCCTTTCAGAACAACTTATTTTCTTAATGGTTTTAACAGGTATTCTAATCCATTGAGCTTAATTTCATACATTGTTGCAAGTAATACCCCAATCTTACCTTGTGGAAACCCATTAGATTCATACCAAACAAGATAAAATTCTGGAAGATCACATATTAATTTGCCTTTGTATTTCCCATAAGGCATTCTCATACTTACCAATTCGTTCAAGATTTCAGGATTCATTTGCATGATCTTTAACCTTTGCAGGTTTGTATATGAATTGAAGATAAATTAAGGCCAGCAGGGTCAATACAGCGATTACATAAAAAGTCAGGGGTATCATAGTTACATCTGAGATGAAGAGCGCCCCTGCAACAAAAGCACCCAATCCAATTCCAGCTTCTAAAGCTATGTACATAGTTGCAATAGCCTTTCCTCTATAATCAGGATGACTTAAGTCAACTATCCAGGCAGTTATTGCAGGAGACAGCATTCCAGTTGCGACTCCATAAACTGCTGACGAAAACATCAGAAAAAATGCTGAATCTGATCTTGCAATCATGATCATCGCGATTACCAAAATGAATAAAGATAATTTTATGATACTGACTCGCCCAATACGGTCAGACATTTTACCAGATAAAAACCGAATTAATAAGGATGAAATGGTAAAAACCATAAAAAAGAGGCCTTTATTTACCACTCCCAAATGACTTCCCCAGTCAGAAATTACAGTAAGAATTGCTCCATAACTTAGATAGGAAAGAAAAGTAACAAAAGCACCAGGTAATACCCTTAATTCAATCAATTCTTTGCGATGCATCTTGAGCATTGAAAAGTTAAACCTTTCTTTCTTTTTGATAGTCTCCTTCATATTCATCAGGATGATGATCGATAATAGCGCAATAATTGAAGAGCAATAGAATAGTGCATTAATTGAGATTCTTTCTGTTAATTCACTACCAATAGCCGGACCGATTGCTAAACCGGTACTGAAACAAAGTCCATGAATGCCCATTGCTTCGCCCCATCTGTTTGCAGGAACTATATCTGCAACATAAGCTGCTGTTGCAGTAGGTTTAAACCCTGTTGAAAATCCATGAAACAACCTAAGCCATAAAAACCCTGCAACAGTAGTCAAAAGCGGATACAATAGCCCGCAGACCACACAAACCAATGACCCTACGGCCATTACTGGAACACGACCAATTTTATCGGTAAGCTTTCCGCTAAATGGTCTGGCAATTCCGGCTGTAATAGTAAAAAGGCCTATGATATAGCCTTTATATTCTGCACCTCCCATACTGCTCAGATATGCAGGCAATTCAGGAACCAGCATATTGAAGCTCGCTGAAAACAAGAATGAACTCAAACAAAGAAGAGCAAATTGGAGAGTATAAATGGGGTGCTTGAGAGGAGGCATAAATTACGTGTGCCCCGTAAAAGTAATAAGAATTTCGACCAAATTTTTGAAATAAAGCTGTTAAATACCTTAAATATTATTATGAGAAATAATGGCAGTTTTTCATCTATTGTTAATAGTTTTGCCACGCAATATAACCATCTATGCGTCTGCTTAAATTCATCATCTTTTTAGCTTTAATGATTACTGTTACTTCTGCTTTTTCACAAAGCAGCTCGGCCCTTCAAAAGCGTAAGGATGTAATCAATAAAGAAATTGAACAGCTAAAGAAAAGTAGAAGTAAAATCGATAAAAGCAAAAAACTATCGCTGAATCAGATCAATTTATTAAATACACAGATTAGGTTAAGGGAGGAAAAAATCCACACTATAAATTCGGAGATCAGGATACTCGATAGCAAAATAAGCAGCAATACAACCGAGGTAAAGAGTTTGCAATCAAATTTAGACAAGCTGAAGGCCGAGTATGCAAAAATGATCCAATTTGCTTTCAAAAATCAGGGAGCTTACCATAAATTAATGTTCCTATTTGCTGCCAGTGATTTTAATCAGGCCTACATGAGGTTAAAATACATTCAGCAGGCAGGACAATTCAGGAAAAAGCAAGCCAGTAATATTCAGAGCACTCAGGTCATATTGAAGAAAGAAATTTCTGTTCTGGATCATAATAAAAAAGAAAAAAACAGCTTATTGTTAGATCAGATAACAGAGAAACAAACATTAGGGAAAGATAAGATTCAACAATCCAAAATATTAACAACATTAACCAAACAGCAAAAAGATCTTCAACAGCAGTTGGCTAAAAAACAAAAGGAAGCCTCCGACCTAAACAATGCTATTCAGGCAGACATACGAAAGGAGATTTTAGCAGAACAGCGAAAAGCTGCTGAACGTGAAAGACTGGCAGCT
>CANKAT010000080.1 GCA_947479815.1 Sphingobacteriaceae bacterium | reverse complement strand
AGAGCTTGATGTACCCGAGGGGGTAGATGGAGTATTTAAGATTTTAAACGATAATTTTATAAAATCAGCAGCTGAACGTTTCAATCAAATGAGGATCGATTTCAATGATGCATATCAAAATTATGACAGTATTTGAATCGTAACTAATTGATTAATAAAGTTTTATTTTTTTAAACAGAATTAAATTCTGCTAAATAGACTATTTTAAGTATAATTTTTAATCAATATATTACTTTAAGCTTTATATTAAATATTATAAAGTACTGATATTTAAATAATTATAATAACAAACAAAATATAATATTGACCCTTATAATTGCCAAATAAATGCAAAGTTTATGCTTTTTTACATATTTCACTTCAATTAAAAAGCATTGAATATTTTTTATATTTTTGAATCATGAAAGATCTACTAACACCTCGTTTTATAGTATTAAGCCTTTTAGTCATAGCAGCTGCTTTAACTCGCGCGCTACCCTATTTGATTCCTCACATCTGGAACTTTACAGCTATAGGAGCACTAGCTATTTTTTCAGGAGCGCAATTTTCAAATCGAGGCCTCGCCTTTATATTGCCCTTAGCCGCAATGGCAATTTCTGATATAGTTATTGGAAATGGATTTAGTATGTTAGTTTACTTTGGTTTTACAGCGATGGTAGCTTGCGGGTTCCTGTTAAGAGGTAAGGTTAATGTTACGAATGTAATTCTTGCTTCTTTTATCAGTGCAGGTGTATTTTTCCTGATCACAAATTTTGCATTTTTTTATCCAGCAACTTTATACCCGCATAATTTATCAGGTATACTTATATCTTATTCCGCTGGTTTACCCTTCTTTAGAAATATGTTAATTGGGAATATGGTATTTTCTGCTGTTTTATTCAGTAGTTTTTACCTTTTATCTAAACGTTATCCAATATTAGCGAAATAGTAATTTAGCTTTTATCGTAAAAAACCTGATTGATATTTCATCCAGGTTTTTTTATGGTATAAAATCAAGAATCACCCAAAAATTCAGAGACATTATCACCTATTACTTTCAGAAAATTCTCAAAGTATTTCAGCTGATGTCCCTATTATCCGAAAAAAAATAATGCTTTTCATTGCTTTCCTAAGTGATATCTAAAAATAAGAACCCCCTTTCAGATTCACCCTCCACTTGATCTATCTTTAATGGTTTAAAAATCACTTCTCCGGTTTGATAAGGTATTGAATTCATGAAAACAGGACCGGCAAAGCAGAATGTATGATATTCTCCATTTTCACCACACAGATCAACTTCAATTGGAAGGTCTGCAATGAAATTAGTATCTAATTGCCTTCCAAGCCAATCAGCAGAAAGTATACTGGTATTAATGCAGCAGGTTATCGCTTTAAATTCATTCGCAATGAAATTGTTCATAAGTTTTAAAGTTGGTACCTCCCAAAGCGGAAAATATGCTTTTAAACCGCCCCGATTTACTAGATCTTCTCTATATTTTCGAAGATCTTCCAAATGAATATCTCCAAAAGCAAGAAATTCAATACCTTTTTCCTTCAAATCTTCGCATAATTCAAGGAAGAAATATTCGTATGAATTATTATCTGGCAGATCAGGAACCCACATTTTAATTATTGGTAGACCTAAAGCTTTACATTGTCTGTCAAGTATATGTTCAGGAATTCCATGCATAGAGATCCGCTTATATTCCTGGTTTAATGTTGTAACAAGCGCCACTAGCTCAAAACTATTATCGTTTAGAATGTTATGCAAGGCCATGACTGAATCTTTTCCAGCACTCCAAAACAGGACAACTTTTTTCATTTATTTTCTTTTTAAACAAAAATAGCGATGAATTAAATTCATCGTTATTTAGTAATGCATTGAATTTATTTAGTGTATTCCCAATCTAAAACCTGCATTAAAATTCAGACCCTTTGTTTGATAGCCTGCAAATTCTATATAATCTTGATTCAAAATATTTTTAATATCCGAGAACAAAGTAAGTTTTGATGTGGGTTTGTATTGAATATAGGCATCAACCATATTAAATGATTTAAGATCAGCTTGAATAGTTTTAAATGTTTTTCCATCAAAATATCTGTCTGTTCTATCTCCAGTATGTTTATAAATCAAATTCAAACTCACTTTTTCACTTAATTCAATACCGGCATTCAATCCATACGAGTTTTTTGGTCTGCGAAATAAGTTAAAAGCAGTGTTAACAGGAGTAGTTACCTCACCTGTAACATATGCATAATATGCATTTAAACTTATCTTAGATAATGGCTTTAGCCCAAATTCAATTTCAAATCCATTATCTTTTTGTCTGTTTTGATTAATATAGCCATACTTATTAGGAGCGATCTGTCCAAAATCAATGACATTTTCTATATCTCTTTTGAAATACGAAAACGATAGGTTGGTATTTTGGGTAAAATTCAAATCCAAACCAGTCTCAAAACTCGTTGTCATTTCTGGTTCAAGTCCAAGATTCCCATAGTCAGAAAATAATTGGTATAAAGATGGAACGCGATAAGCAGATGATAAATTTACAAAAAGCTTATAGCGCTCTGCAAATAGATAGGATGGATTAAGAGTATACGTAAAATTGGTTCCATAATCACTATGATTATTAATGCGTCCACCTAATTCAGCCTGAAACCCAGTATGTGTTCTAAAAAACAAAGAAGTAAAAGCACTTGATATCGTATTATCTGCAAATAGTGCAGAACTATACGGATTATGCTGTTCTGTACTTAGTTTTCTGTAAGAGATACCACCTGCAAGATCAATTGATTTACTGAAATTATAGTTTAAATTGGTTTCAAGATGCGTTATATTTCCAGCATTATTGGTTATAGAGCCCTGGTTATTGTATCTATTCTTAACATTATTCTGACTTAAATTAAAGTTAAGAGTTCCTTTATTCAGCGCCAGGCTCCCTCCTATCCCAGCCAAAATAGAAGATTTACTATACGTATACTCTAAAGCATCTGAAAATGCCCCAGCATCAAGATCTGCCATGTTATTATTGACCTGCACATTACCCTTTATTGAAAATTTTGTATTTACTTGCTGACCAATGTTCAACAAAACAGACTTTTGATGGAAACCATCCTTATCAAAATCCGTATCACCTTTGGCTGGAGCTGCAGAAGAGAAGTTTTCAGAATCAGAATTGGTAGCATTAAGTGATATAGAAGTGTTTTGTATTTGACCCGTTAAACCAAGAGCCTGCTTATAGGTGTCGTAAGATCCAGCAGTTGCTAAAACATTAGCCGACAATACTCCTGACCCTTTTTTAGTAATGATATTGATGACCCCAGCAACCGCGTCTGAACCATATAGAGTTGAATTACCACCCTTTAAAATTTCAACCCTTTCAATGATATCTATTGGAATAGCCGAAATATTGTATTCACCTGATATTTCTGAAGCATCATTCACAGGAATACCATCAATTAGTATGAGGGTATTAGCAGCACTGGCTCCTCTCATATAAACTGCTTTCACATCAGCTGGATTACTACCATTTCCACCTATTGTAATACCTGCAATATTGTTTAAAACCTCAGGCAAAGTCCTCCCTTGACTCTTAGCAAGAGTTTCTGCTGAGATCACTCTCACAACTTTACCAATTTCGGATATTTTTTTTGGTGAGCGACTGGCAGTTACAACTACCTCATCAAGATCAGCTACAGGCTTTTGCTGTGCAAGAACATTACTTTCTAGTAATGTAAGTTGTGCAAGCCCCAGGCATGCAGCAACGTAAAGATTTTTTGTTTTCATTTTGTTGTGAGTTTTTTACCCCACAGCAAACAGATAATGAAGGAATACTAGAAACAGACAGTCCTATAGAACTATCATCTCCAAGCTTCAATCCCCGAAAGCTATGAATTATTAATGCAAAGGCAGGTCTTCTGACTTACTCCCAGTTATCCTGCCTTCCCATGCTGTTTAAGACCAACACAGTGACAATAATTCGGATAACCGTTTAGAGAACACAGCAGCGGGACTGTCCGGGATTCTAACCCGGTTCCCTTTTAATCACGATAATGAAATCGAGAACCTAATGCATTACAAATTTATAATAAACAGCTATGGGTCCTAATAAATGTTATTAACAATAATTATTTTTATTGAAATTGATTATTAAAAATTAATAAGATTTTTAATGCAATAAAATCTATAGCTTTAATTCAGTCAGTTATGTTGTAATCAACAGATTTTTAAACAGTAATATTGATAAACACTATTTTCAAGAAAGCATAGCATTGAAATAGATGTATTGAAAAATAAGTCATATCTAAACATCCGATGAAAGAACTACCACTAACAGTAAGAAGGTCAATAGAATTAATTGGAATATGTCTGTTAGGCGCTTTAATATTTATCGGAAATGACATCATAATGCCTGTTCTAATGGCATTCTTTTTAAGTATTGTTCTTTTACCGATTTACAGATTTTTAAGAGCCTGGAAGTTTCCGGAAGTTCTTTCGATATTACTACCAATTCTTCTTGGTGCAGTTTTTATTGGAGCAGTAATTTGGTTTTTTTCAGTTCAAATAAGTATTCTGGCAAATGACTTTCCCCAAATTCAAAAAAATATTAACTATCATTTGAACAATTTAAGTGATTGGATAAATTACAAAACCGATTTTTCTACTCAGGAACAAATCAAATTTTTAAATGAACAGAGTAATAAACTGCTTATTAACGCAGGCAATATTATTGGAGGAGCTGCCGGATCCATTACATCTGCTTTCATCTTTATAGGATTAGTACCGATCTATATTTATTTATTTTTATCCTATAAGAATCTTTTATTGCGTTTTGTGTTTGTTTGGTTTGAACCCGATCAACATAAAAAAGTAAATGAGGTAATGAAAGAAATTGAAGTAATAATCAAGAACTATCTGATTGGCTTGTTAATTCAAATAGCTTATATAACCGTTTTGCTTGGTGGAATTTTATTACTTCTTGACATCAAACACGCCCTTTTGATAGGTGTGATCTTTGCCCTTTTAAACCTGATACCCTATGTTGGAGCTTTAATAGGCAACTTGCTTGGTGTGTTGTTAACTTTAACTTCATCACAGGAATTATTACCCATTTTTACAGTATTAGGAGTAATTGGAATTGTTCAGTTTGTTGACAATAATATTTTAATGCCTAAAATTGTGGGTTCCAAAGTTAAAATCAATGCCTTTGCTGCAATACTTGGGGTATTTATTTCTGGAAGTTTGGCAGGTATCTCGGGAATGTTCCTTGCATTACCTATGGTGGCCGTTTTAAAATTAATATTTGACCGTTCCACAATTTTTAAACCTTGGGGAATATTATTAGGTGATGAAAATCTTGTAAAAAATCCGATAAAATTTCCGAAACTTCGAATAAGAAATAGAAATTTAGAACAAGAGCCTACTATTAAGAACAATAGTAATAAAAAGAAATAAAGATTTAGTTAAATACTTGTATTCTGAAAATGCTCTTCAATTCCTAATCCAAATAAGGCAAAATCGTATTTAACGGGATCGAGAGCGTCAAATTTTTGAAGGTTTAAAGTTAGTTCTGTTGCCGTTTGCCAATCAACCTGTTTACGGGTAATTAATTTTAACTTTCTTGCCACCCGTTCTACATGCAAATCAATAGGGCAAATTAACTGAGATGGCTTTATTGTTTTCCATATTCCAAAATCTACACCTTTATTATCATCTCTAACCATCCACCTTAAAAACATGTTCAAACGCTTGCAGGTTGATTTCTGGCTTGGAGAACTTACATGTTTTTTTGTTCTGGAAGGATAATCAGGCAATGAAAAAAAATAGGTCCTAAATAAATTCAGGTAACCTTCTGTAGTGAATGAACTCAGATCTATTTTCATTTTATTAAGATGAAATTTAGCTGAATTGGATTCCAATATCTCAGGTACCTCATTATCTTGCAAAAGCTCGTAAGCACCCTGAGTATTTAAATGAAAACCAGTAAAGGCAGATTCCAGCGAAGTATATTTTTTATAATGTTGTCTGAAAAACTCTATAAAATATAGGGTATCGGTATCGTTAAAAGTACGATGCTTAAAATTTAAAAAACGTTTCAAGTCTTTATCCTGGTGATTCAAAATAAAATCATACGGAGTACCATCCATTAATGCAATCAACTCATTGCATTTATTAATGATGGTTTTTCTTTGCCCCCAGGCTAGAATAGAAGCCCAAAAACCCATAATTTCAATATCCTGCTGTAGTTTAAACTGATGAGGAATACAAATAGGATCATTTTCAATGAAACCAGGTTGATTATACTGTTCAACTTTAGTATCTAGAAAATCTTTAAGCTCAAAAAACGTATTTAAAGAAAGAGGATATCGAGACATGAAGGGTCTACAAAAATTCAGTTAACATTCGTACTAGGAAAGTGCCTGTTTCAAATCATCCAATAAGTCTTCAATATCTTCAACGCCAACACTTAAACGAAGTAAATTATCAGTAACACCAACCTTATCACGTTCCGCTTTAGGTATGGAACCATGTGTCATAGAAACCGGGTGATTGATCAATGACTCTACTCCTCCCAATGACTCAGCCAATGAAAAAACGTTGAATGAAGAAGCGATTCGATAGGTTTCCTGAAGATCGGCTCCTTTTAAAGTAATAGAAATCATTCCTCCAAAATCGCGCATTTGTTTTTTAGCAATATCATGGTTTGGATGATCAGTAAATCCAGGCCAATAAATTTTTTCAACTTTTGGATGATTTTTTAAAAATTCAGCAACCTTTCTACCATTTTCACAATGCGCCCTCATTCGAAGATGCAAAGTTTTTAACCCTCTGAGTACTAAAAAACTATCCATTGGGCCAGGTGTTGCACCACATGCATTATAGATGAACCACAATCGTTTATATAAATCTTCGTCATTCAGCATCAATGCACCCATTACCACATCTGAATGACCACCAAGATACTTTGTAACCGAATGCATTACTATATCTGCACCTAGATCAATTGGATTTTGCAGATATGGAGAAGCAAAGGTATTATCAACAGCAAGCAAAATATCATTTGCTTTAGCAATTACTGCCACTGCTGCTATATCCACAATTTGCATGGTTGGATTCGTTGGAGTTTCAATCCAAATCAGCTTGGTTTGATCATTAACATAATTCTTTACATGATTCGGATCAGACATATCTATAAAATGGAATTTTATCCCATAATTAGAAAATATCTTAGTGAAGATGCGATAAGAACCGCCATAAAGATCATTTCCGGCAATCACTTCATCGCCAGGAGCAAGCAATTTCATAACAGCATCTGTTGCTCCCATACCACTTGAAAAAGCGAGACCAAATTTGGCATTTTCTAATGCGGCAAGACATGATTCAAGCGCTTTACGTGTTGGATTAGTACCCCTAGAATATTCAAAACCCTTATTATCTCCTGGCGATTTTTGCCAATAAGTTGATGTCTGATATATAGGAGTCATGATTGCTCCTGTACTTGGATCAGGTTCTTGGCCTGCGTGAATTGCTTTTGTTCCAAATTTCATAATGAAATGGTTTTATAATTGGTTTGAGGAGTAATCTCCTATTCATTTCAATTTAATAGTGAAAATAGCCAGTAATTATAATCGCTTCTCACTCATCGGACTGGGCTGATTATCATTTCAGTCATAAATTTATAACCCATCTGTTTCACTATAAGATAGCCTGAGTTTGAACCCATAAATTGCCTTTCTTCAAGAGTAATAAACCGCAATGCTTCAAAAGATGGGGTAAGTAAATTAAATTCAATACAATAGATGATAGCTAGATAAAGAACCTTTCTAATCTGTTGTTTTATTTGATAATAATTACATCAATATGCTCTAGCGAATAAAACTCGTTGAGTAGATGGATTCCCGGTAAGCATGCAAACACCATTTTCAAGTTTGTTATTCAAAGGAATACATCTGATTGTAGCTTTTGTTTCATCCTTGATCCGTTTCTCAGTTTCCGGAGTTCCATCCCAATGTGCAGAAATAAAACCAGCCTTAGTATCGAGTAATTCTTTAAACTCTTGGTAGGAGTTTGCCTCTCTTGTATTTTCTTCCCTAAAACGAAGTGCTTTCTGATAAATAGTATTCTGAATATCTACCAGTAATGTTTCAATATGAGGAACTAAACCATCTCTAGATATTGTTTGTTTTTCTTTAGTATCTCGACGAGCAATTTCTATCGTGCCATTTTCAAGATCACGACCACCAATTGCAAGTCTAACCGGTACACCCTTCATTTCATATTCAGCAAATTTAAATCCAGGTCTAAGTGTATCCCGATCATCATATTTAACTGAAATATTCTTTAATTTTAACTGAGCTGCAAGTTCTTTAGCGATAGTAGATATTTGATCTAATTCTTCATCTGAACGATAAATAGGAACAATTACAACTTGTATAGGTGCGAGTTTTGGAGGAAGAACCAATCCTGAATCGTCAGAATGTGCCATGATCAATGCGCCGATCAGACGAGTGGATACGCCCCATGAAGTTGCCCAAACAAAGTCGAGTTTTCCTTCCTTACTTGTAAATTTAACATCAAATGCTTTTGCAAAATTCTGACCTAAAAAGTGAGATGTTCCCGCTTGAAGTGCTTTTCCATCCTGCATTAATGCTTCTATACAATAGGTTTCTAAAGCACCAGCAAATCGTTCATTAGCTGTTTTCTTTCCTCTAACTACCGGTAATGCCATCCAATTTTCAGCAAAATCTGCATAAACCTCAAGCATACGTTCAGTTTCTTCAATTGCTTCTTGTGAAGTTGCATGTGCGGTATGGCCTTCTTGCCAAAGAAATTCAGCGGTTCTTAAAAACAGTCGAGTTCTCATTTCCCATCTCACCACATTAGCCCATTGGTTAACCAAAATAGGTAAATCACGATAGGACTGAATCCAGCCTTTATACGTGTTCCAAATAATAGTTTCGGATGTTGGTCGAACAATCAGTTCCTCTTCAAGCTTTGCATCTTCATCTACAACGATATTACCATTACCATCATTTTTTAAACGGTAATGAGTTACAACAGCACATTCTGTTGCGAAACCCTCAACGTGGGAAGCCTCTTTTGAAAAAAATGACTTAGGAATGAATAATGGGAAATAAGCATTACTGTGACCTGTGTCCTTAAACATTTTATCTAAAGCTGCCTGCATATTTTCCCAAATCGCATAACCATAAGGCTTTATGACCATACAACCTCTAACCGCAGAATGCTCAGCCATGTCTGCCTTACCCACAAGTTCATTATACCATTGCGAATAATCCTCTTCTCTGCTTGTTAAACCCTTACTCATCTTATTTAAGAATCAAAAAATTACGTATATTTAATCGAACTAACATTTTAACAAAGTTATAAAACTAGATGATGTATTATAATATTTTGCGATGCAACCATTGCTCAAATACTATCGTCTATATATTATACGTTTAATTTCTATTATTGACCATTATTATGATAAAGAAATTCATTCACTTACTCGCAATCCCATCCATTCTTTTTCTTGGTTCATGTGCAAGTACCAATTTTGCTCAATTGAACGATTCAAATGATGATGTATATTATGCTAATGCAAAAGCAAGAGAAATAGATCCAGTTATATTTGCAAAAAAAGAGGAAACAAGAAGCAGCGATTATGTTACTGATGATCAATTATATGGCGATTCATATAATAATTACGGATATTACAACGATTATACTTCTCGTTTTAACCGATTCAGGTCTTATGCACCATCATTAGGCTATTATAATAGTTTATATGGCAATAACTACGATCCTTTTTTTAGTAATTCCTATTTCCCAAATAGTTATTTCGGAGTTTCTTCATTTAATATGGGAATAGGATTAGGATATGGGGCTTACAATTATAATCCATGGAGAAACTATGGATATAATTATGGATATGGATATAATTTCTGGGGTCCTTACTCCTATTACAATTCCTTTAATTCGTATGCGTTTGGAAACGGAAATGGGTATTATGGTGGAAATTACAGCGGAATTTACAGTAGTCCTGCCTTTAACTCACCAAATTATCGCCCCAGACCATCAAGAAGTACAGATAATTTAATAATTGATAGGGGTTCTGTTATTGGCGGACCTGCAGGAGTAATCTACAAAGATCCAAATGGAAAAATTATTTCAAGAGGAAGAGCGGAGCGTTATGGAGACCAGGTTCAACCCAATTCTACCTCTGGTACAAGAAATCAACCTGTAACTAAACCTGCCAGAGTAAGTCAAAGTGAGCCACAGAGAGTATCACAACCTGAACGAATTTATACAGCGCCTCCACAAAGGCAGGATTCAGGGTCAGGGTCAAGGTCAAATCCGGCACCATCAAATAATAATGGAGGAGGCAGTTCATCTTCCCGTCCTTCTAGAGGAAATTAAGATACAGAGAAACCCTTATGAGATTCAAAGTTTTATTAGCTATGGTAGCCATAGTGGCTACTACAGGTGAGCTACATGCTCAATATTCAGCCGATGCTTTACGTTTCTCGCAAACACAATCTAGCAGTACTGCTAGATTTAAAGCTATAGGCGCACAAACCGGAGTAGGTGGAGATTTAAGTTCCATTGGTAGTAATCCTGCTGGTATTGGATTATTTACCAAATCAGAATTTAGTTTCACACCAGAATTTAATAGTTCTAATGCTGATGCTTTATATCTTGGAAAGAGTACAGTTGGAAAAAAAGATCAATTAGGCTTTGCTCATGCAGCAGTTGTATGGAATTCAACGGTTTCAAAGCCAAAAGGTGCAAAACTAGATGAAGGTTGGATCAGTTTTAATTATGGAATTGGGTATAACAGAACGAAAGCATATGGAGATAATATCCTCTTCTCAGGCACAAATACTCAAACCTCTATTGCAGATTATTATGCTCAGTTAGCCACCACAAATTATGGTGCCCCTAACTCTTTACCTACCGGAAGTCTAGAAAGAATGGCTTATGATAATTATTTGATTGGTTATGATAATTCGAACGGACAGTACTTTCCAGAAACCGATGTGAATAATGTTCAAACTAAAAATGATTTAAGAACAGGTTCGCAGGGAGAATTTAATTTTGCATTTGGGGCAAACTACAGCAATCAATTTTACATTGGTGCAAGTATTGGAATAGCAAGTATCAACTACACTTCCAATTCAAATTATAAGGAAAAAGGTTTTAATGTAACCGAAAGAAATAATTATGATATGTCTTTCAGGCAGTATCAGATTACTAAAGGCTCAGGAATTAATGCAAAATTAGGTGCAATATACAGGCCTATACCAACAGTTCGATTAGGTGCTACAATTGAATCACCAACTTGGTACAGT
>CANKAT010000079.1 GCA_947479815.1 Sphingobacteriaceae bacterium | reverse complement strand
ATTTTAATCTTGATCTTTCTTACCTCCAGGATGTAGCAAATGGTAGTAATGATTTTATGATCGAGATGATTCAGTTGTTTCTTAATCAGACTCCAGCTTATTTTGAGCAGTTAGACCAATTAATTAAAGATTTAAACTGGCCTTTTGTTGCAGAAATTTCTCATAAAATAAATCCAACTTTTACATTTATGGGAATTGAGTCAGCCAGGGCTAGTATGGCCGAAATAGAACAAAACGCACGTAATCTTAAAAATTTAGAAACAATTCCACCAGCATTCAAACTTCTTAAGGATATGAGCGTGGAACTTTTTATCAAATTAGCTCAACTTAAATCTGACCTTGAAAAGAAGGTATAAATTTCCTTTTTTACGGTTTACTTTATAATTAATGGAGTTATTTAATCAACTAGTTGATATTTCATTCTTTTAATTTATTCCACACCAGTTTCAGTTTACGTTCTGAATTGGATAAATGAAATTAAGAAATACAAGCATAGTATGATTGGAATAGCTGCAAATTGAAATAGTAGCAGTAAAATCAGAGATGAACCAATTAAGGCATAGCGAAGTAAATTCTCGGAAAATTTAAATGATTTAAATTTCAAGGAGATCAGCGGAATTTCTGAAACAAGCAGTAAACCCATACCCAAACTAAAAATGAATAGAAAATACGGATTCATGATATAATTCATGAAAAAACTAGTGTGTACATCCATTATTATTGGAAAAGACGCAATCAATAATGAATTTGCGGGGGTAGGGAGGCCTATAAAATTTTCAGTTTGCCTAGTGTCAATATTAAATTTTGCCAACCTTAGGGCAGAAAATACCGCAATCAGAAAAGCTGAATAATTAAAAAAGCCACTATAAGGAGCTGTTTGTGGCGACAAAAGAAAAATTTGATAGATGATAACTGAGGGTAAAACCCCGAAACTAACCATATCTGCAAGCGAATCTAGCTGTTTTCCAATTTCGGAATATGCCTTTAACCACCTGGCAAGCATGCCATCAAGAAAATCAAGCACAGCTGAGATCAAAATGGCATAAGCTGCAAAATGCAATTCACCATTGAATGCAAACACAATACCCAAACAGCCGCTAAACAAGTTTAGACAGGTAACCGTATTGGGGATATGTTGTTTCATCAGGAAGGAATTATCTGTAAAAGGTTTTTTGTTATTACGCTGATTGAGTCAATTCATTAGGAATTCATTGAAATTAGGAACTCTTCATTGGTTTTTGTGCCTCGCATTTGAGATTGCAAGAACTCCATAGATTCTTGTGAATTCATGTCTGCAAGGTGATTTCTCAAAATCCAGATACGCTGAAGGGTATCTTTATCCAGAAGCAGGTCATCGCGTCGTGTACTTGAAGCTGTCAAATCAATAGCAGGGAATATACGTTTGTTGGATAGTTTTCTATCTAATTGTAATTCCATGTTACCGGTTCCTTTAAATTCTTCAAAGATCACTTCATCCATTTTAGATCCTGTTTCAGTTAGTGCAGTTGCCAAAATGGTTAATGAACCACCATCTTCGATATTTCTTGCAGCTCCAAAGAAACGTTTTGGTTTGTGCAAGGCATTGGCATCTACACCACCAGATAGTATTTTTCCAGAAGCAGGCGCAACTGTATTGTATGCACGCGCCAGACGGGTAATCGAATCAAGTAAGATAACTACATCATGCCCGCATTCAACCATTCTTTTTGCTTTTTCGAGTACAATATTTGCAATTTTAACATGACGCTCGGCAGGTTCATCAAAAGTTGATGAAACAACCTCTGCACGAACACTTCTTGCCATATCTGTAACCTCCTCTGGACGTTCATCGATCAATAATATGATCAGATAAACTTCAGGATGGTTTTTAGCGATTGCATTTGCTACATCTTTTAGAAGCATGGTTTTACCTGTTTTTGGCTGAGCTACGATCAAACCTCGCTGCCCCTTTCCAATCGGCGTAAACAAATCGATGATTCTTGTAGAATGATTTGCTGTATCCACAAACAGATTTAATTTTTCTGTTGGGAAAAGTGGAGTGAGGTAGTCAAATGGAACCCTGTCTCGAACTTCAGCAGGTATGCGGCCATTGATGGCTTCAACGCGAACAAGTGGAAAATACTTTTCGCCTTCTTTTGGCGGGCGTATACTTCCTCTAACGGTATCACCGGTCTTAAGTCCGAATAATTTTATTTGTGATTGTGATACGTAAATATCGTCAGGAGAAGATAGGTAATTATAATCTGAGGACCTTAAAAATCCATAACCATCGGGCATGATCTCCAGAATTCCCTCATTTACGATCACATTGTCGAAATCCATGTTAATTGCAGGAGTTTCCTGTGTTCTTGGATTTTGTTTAGGATTGTTAGGATTGGGTCTGCGTTCAAATTTCTTTGGATCAGCCGGATCAGCAGCAGGTTTAGTTTCAGCAACCACTAGAGCAAGTTCTGATGGTGTTTCAGAACTATTGGTCTCAATCACTGATTCAATAATAGGAGCTTCATCATCTTCCGGGAAATCAAATGTCCTGGTATTGTTTAATGGAACCTCTTGGTGCTGTTTATTATCACTTCCTGGTTTAGTGCTGCGTAGCCGCTTTCGCGGTTTATCACTAGCATCATTTACTTCAGAGCCATTAGCCTCAATTGCAGAGTTATCACTCACGGGTGGAGTTTCGGCATTTTCAAGGATTTTGGCAATGAGATCCTGTTTACGCAAGGTGTCAGTATCTTCCACACCAAGGGTTTGAGCAATTTCACGGAGCTCGGAAACGAGCTTATCGTTCAATTTATTACTATCCAGCATTAAATAAGGTTTATGTTATATGGGATTTTAGTTCAATAAATTTATCCTGGAGAGCGACAACACAAAAATTAATGCAATCTATTGCTAGAAAAGAATTATTGTGATTTCCTGAATTCAGGGATAAAATGAGATTATGACACAATTCTATGCAATAAAAAGAAAAAAACAAAATTTTAATTCTTTTTTTAAGTCTAAGAAGCCATCTTTATTTATTTTCGTGCATATTATGCAGTTATAATGAATAGAAAGCAACTTATTGAACAAATAAAAATCAAGAAATCTTTCCTCTGTGTAGGGCTTGATACCGATATTGAGCTGATTCCAAAGTTTCTTCTCGACTTTGAGGACCCGGTTCTTGAATTTAATAAGCGTATTATTGATGCAACTCATGATCTTTGTGTTGCCTATAAACCCAATAGTGCATTTTATGAGAGTAGAGGAATTGCTGGCTGGAAGAGTTTAATTGATACCTCAAATTATATCCCCGATACCTGCCTTGGTATTATTGATGCAAAGCGCGGCGACATCGGAAACACCTCATCCATGTATGCTAAAGCATTTTTTGATCATGCTTCTTCAGGAATGAATTTTGATGCCATTACTATTGCTCCTTACATGGGAAGTGATTCAGTGAAGCCATTTTTGGCATTTGAAGATAAATGGATAATCTTATTGGCGCTTACTTCAAACGAAGGCGGAAAAGATTTTCAGTTTATCGATACCGAACATGGTCGTTTATTTGAAAATGTGATTCAAAAAGCAAATTCATGGGCCGATAATGATAGAATGATGTATGTTGTTGGTGCAACCAGGGCAGAAGAATTCTTGAATATCCGCAAATATGCACCAGATCATTTCCTGCTGGTTCCAGGTGTTGGTGCGCAGGGAGGAAGCTTGCAAGAGGTCTGTAAATATGGTTTGTCGGCTAGCTGTGGATTATTAGTCAACTCATCCAGATCTATTATTTTTGCTTCTTCAGGAAAAGATTTTGCCGAACGTGCCAGAGAAGAAGCAAAAAAACTACAATCTGAAATGGCATTGATACTAGAGGATATTGGATTTTAATTTCAGTTAATGCAGCATTTACTCATGTATTTTTAATAAAAAGAGTTATTCTGATTAAAAGAATTTCCTATCTTGGGGATAGGAATCAAAATATTAGCTAATAATAATGCTTCAACAGTTTCTAACCTTTTTTGAAAAACGATCATTTGGTGTGTGTGCATACCTCGGAGAGCGTTTTAATATTTCAATATCTAAGATCAGGTTATTTTTTATTTACTCCTCTTTTCTTGCCGTAGGCTTTCCTTTGATTGTTTATATTTTAGCAGCCATTGTTTTGGATGTTCGACATTATATAAAACGTATTAGGGCCCGAGTTTGGGATTTCTAAAAGAAAACAGTTTTTTGGGTAAAAGTTAATTTGTAGGTAGGTAACTCTAAGTACAGGAAAACTTATATCAATCTTAAACAAATCATCCATTCACTGAACCTCCGTTCACCTCTCTTCCGCATTGTCCCGATAGCTATCGGGAGTGTGCGGCAATTACAGTCCTAGCCCTCGTAGAACCTTTCATAGCAGCAGGCGCAGCGGTAGCGTTTATTCGCTGTTGTTTATTGTTTTTTAAAGGTGCTCATGGTCTCGTCGTACCGCCTCGGCATGGTTCTTTTTTGCTACAGAAAAAGAACTAAGCCCCCGCGGCTATGAGCGGAAGGAAATTATAAAATGCTTGTTGGGTAACACCAAGCATTATGAAGAATTACCTCTAATCCCATATAAAAAGAAACTAAGAAAGTATTTTTGAAATGTCAAGGAAACCCTTTTCAAAGGCTTTATCAGCAGGAGTTTTACCATCTTCCATTTTTGCATGTACATTAGCTCCTGCTTCAAGAAGAACAATCAAAAGTTCAATATTACCATTAAAAGCTGCCGAATGCAGTGGAGTGGCACCCGACATTTGTACTACATTGATATCTGCTCCTGCTTCGAGCAGCATTTTTGCGATCATGGTATAATTAGCCGTAACTGCAGAATGTATTGGGTAAACAGTGTAGTTATTGTTTGATGGTATGTTTGGGTCGGCACCATTTAGCAATAGTAAGTGCGTGATCTCTTCATTGCCAAAGTACGATGCGATAGAAAGAGGGGTAAACCCATCTTCAGAAAAGCAATTGATCAAATCCGGATTTTGTTCAAGGGCCTCTTTAACGATATCTAATTTCCCTAATGCTGAAGCCTCAAAAATATTGATCTCTGGTACAAATTGCAGGATTAACTCTGCGAGTTCTGGTTTCTGATAATAACAGCAGAGCATGATAGGAGAGATATTCTGACTGGTTTTTGTAATGGCTAATTCTGTATTAGCTTCAAGAAGTGAAAGCAGGTTTACTGCGTTTCCAGATTGAATATATTCCTCCAATAAAGCCTGATTCATATCCTAAACTAATTAAATCATAAGGTCAAATTAATCAATATTAATAAAAATAAATAAAATATACTACTCCTTTACAGGATTGCAAACAAACATTCCAGTCTTAATTTTTTTTAAAAAATCATTAGTTAAACCTATATTAAGTGTTTCTTTCAAGAGTTTAACACAAATTGACCCTTGTTGAAATTGTTTAAGAAAAGGATAAATAGTACATTAATTGAAAATGATGGAATTCAGAATATCTGTTTATTCTTTATAACATTATATTTGTCAATATTTAGCAAAATATCGAATGCCCCTAAAAGGAAATCAATTCAGGAATTCAAATTCATTTCGTGATGAACCTAAAGCAAATCCTGCTTCAAAACAGCGAGATTCCAATGAGTCAGCAGATGCTACACCGAAGTATAAGTTTAATGATGGCAGGGCAACCAAGATAATTGGTCTTTTTTTCTTGATCATTTCAATTTATTTCATGGTTGCTTTTACTTCCTATTTATTTACCTGGAAGGATGATCAAAGCTATGTGATGGATGCAAATGGAGGATGGTCCAATTTATTGAAAACCCAACTTGAATTAACTAAAGTGGGTCTGAATCAGACTGTTGTGCAGAACTGGTTAGGTAAATTTGGGGCATTGTTATCACACCAATTTATTTACGAGTGGTTTGGTGTAGCTTCTTTTCTTTTTATCGGTATTTTCTTTGTCATAGGATATCGAATGCTGTTCAAGATCAAAGTACTTTCTATCCCAAAAACGCTGGCTTATTCTTTTTTCCTGCTACTATTTATTTCTGTCAGCCTAGCCTTTTTTCATGCATTCATTATCGATTATCCGCATTATCTAGAAGGAGAGTTTGGATTCTGGACTAATAGGTTATTGCAGGCGCAGATTGGAAATGCCGGAATTGCAGGTTTACTGGCCTTTGCCGGACTTAGCGTACTCATTATTGCCTATAACATAGATTTTAAGTTTCCTGAACGTAATCAGGAGCCTGAATATATAATTCCTGATACTGATGATACGAATGTACAGTTAGAGGATGAAGTTATTTATGATCCGGTAGAGTTTAATCTTCCAAATAAGCCTGGGCAGACAGCAGTTGAAAATAAATTAAACCAAAACCTTTCGCCAGTTGATGAGCTTAATAATGCTGACCCTGAAGATCATAAAGCCGTAATTCTTAGTCCCTCAAAAAATATACCCCTCGAAACTGCACAGCTGGTTAATGACGATCTCAAGGAATCGCCACCTTTAACGATTGAAAAAACAGAAGAAGAGCAGAAATCGTCTGAACTTGTTGAACAGTTTGGAATGTATGATCCTACACTTGATCTGTCTAATTATAAATATCCTACACTCGACCTTCTTGAAAATTACGGTTCTAATAAGATTGCAGTCAATGCAGATGAGTTAGAGGCCAATAAAAACAAAATAGTTGAGACTCTCAACCATTATAATATTGAGATCGACAAAATAAAGGCTACAATAGGCCCCACGGTTACATTATATGAAATTATTCCCGCACCGGGAGTCAGAATCTCGAAGATTAAAAATCTAGAAGATGATATTGCATTATCTCTGGCTGCCTTAGGGATACGTATTATCGCACCCATGCCAGGTAAAGGTACTATTGGGATTGAGGTGCCGAATCAGAATCCTGAAATGGTTTCTATGCGTTCTGTACTGGCAACAGAAAAGTTCCAAAATACAACGATGGATTTACCCATTGCTTTGGGAAAGACCATTTCAAATGAAGTTTATATTGCTGACCTGTCAAAAATGCCGCATTTACTGGTTGCAGGTGCTACAGGTCAGGGTAAATCGGTTGGTATTAACGCAATTTTAATCTCTTTGCTCTACAAAATGCATCCCTCACAATTAAAATTTGTGCTCGTGGATCCCAAGAAGGTTGAATTGACACTTTTCAGAAAAATTGAGAGACATTTCCTCGCAAAATTACCAGGAGAGGCTGATGCCATTATCACCGATACTAAAAAGGTTATAACCACATTAAACTCACTTTGTATTGAAATGGATAACCGGTATGACCTGTTAAAAAATGGACATGTACGTAATTTAAAGGAGTATAATCAGAAATTTGTTAGCCGGAAACTGAATCCAAATGAAGGCCATCGCTTTCTGCCATTTATTGTATTGATTATTGACGAATTTGCAGATTTGATGATGACGGCCGGAAAAGAGGTAGAAACACCAATTGCCAGGATTGCTCAGCTTGCACGTGCGGTTGGAATTCACTTGGTGATTGCCACGCAGCGTCCTTCGGTAAATATCATCACCGGTACGATAAAAGCCAATTTCCCTGCAAGATTAGCCTTTAGGGTTTTATCCAAAATTGATTCAAGAACTATCCTTGATAGTGGCGGTGCAGACCAGCTGATAGGTCGTGGTGATATGCTGTTGTCAACTGGAAGTGACCTAATTCGGATTCAGTGCGCATTTGTGGATACGCCTGAAGTTGAGCGTGTTTCGGAGTTTATTGGTTCGCAGCGAGGTTACCCATCGGCCTGGATGCTTCCCGAATACATCGATGAAAACTCAGATTCTTCAACCAAAGAATTTGATGCTTCAGATCGTGATCCGATGTTTGAAGAGGCTGCCAGGATGATTGTTTTGCATCAGCAGGGTTCTACGTCTTTAATTCAACGTAAACTTAAACTGGGATATAACAGAGCAGGCAGAATAATCGATCAACTTGAAGCGGCACATATTGTGGGGCCATTTGAGGGTAGTAAGGCAAGAGAAGTATTGATACCTGACGAATATTCTTTGGAACAGTTCTTGAATACATTAGATAAAGACGAATAAACTATAAAAAATGAAGAAATTGTTAATAGGTGCTCTTATTATCGTAGGATCCGTATTTACTGCATTTGCACAAAGTGAAGTTAAAGCCAAAGAAATACTGGCAGAGGTTTCCAAAAAGTATCGTAGTTACGATGTGATAAAAACAGAGTTTTCTTACACACTCGAAAATCCACAGGCAAAGATCAAAGAAACTCAATCCGGTACTTTATTTGTGAGATCAAAGGTCAATAAATATAAAGTCATTTTAAAGGGACAAGAATTGATCAGTGATGGAAAAAATCAATGGACTTATTTAAAGGCTGATAAGGAAGTGCAATTGAGTGAGGTAGATAACTCTTCGGACGCACTTAATCCGGCAAAGATTTTCACCATTTATGAAAAGGGTTTTAAGTCAGTTTATACCAATGATACCAAGCTCAATGGTAAAGTTTTACATAATATTGATCTAACTCCACTTGATGGTAAGCGTTCTTTCTTTAAAGTAAGACTGCAGATTGAAAAATTGACTAAGCAAATTACCAATGCAGTTATATTTGATAAAAATGGCAATAAATATACTTATACCATCAAGACCTTCATGCCTAATGTAAAGGTTCCTGAATCAACATTTGCATTTGATTCTAAGCTTTATCCTGGAGTGGAATTGGTTGATTTAAGATAGATATCTAATTAAATTATTTTAAGGGTTCAGACGTATAGCGTTTGAGCCCTTTTTTGTTATTTTTGAACAAGATGACACTTACTTATACACAGCATACGCTAGAAAAGCTTGAATCTTTGCTCAAATCACTTGGATTTAAGTTAAGATATGAAAAGGGTAATTTTAAGACAGGTTCATGTGTTTTGGAGAACAATAGGGTCATACTAGTTAATAAGTATTCTAATCTCGAAAGTAAGATCAATGCGCTTGCTGATTTGCTGCAGCGATCTGAGACCGACGATACTTTACTTGAAGACAAGCAAAAAGCGTTTCTTTACGAGTTGAAACAATTAAAATTAGAGCTTTGAAGGTTACATTTTTAGGAACAGGAACATCTCAGGGAGTGCCGGTAATTGCTTGTGATTGCGCAGTTTGCAGATCAGCAAATCAGTACGATAAGCGCTTGCGTGTTTCTGTTCTGATTGAAATGCAGGGAAAGACGATTGTAATTGATACCGGACCAGATTTTCGATTTCAGATGCTTCGGGCTGGGGTAAAGAAGCTGGATGCCATAGTGTATACCCATGAGCATAAGGACCATGTTGCCGGACTTGACGATGTAAGGGCTTTCAACTATATGCAAGATTCAGCAGTGGATATTTATGCCCACAAACGTGTACAGAACGCTCTAAAAAACGAATTTCACTATGTATTCTCAGGAAATAATTATCCAGGAATTCCGCGTTTGAAACTAAATACCATTGAAGATGGACAGCCATTTCAGGCTGCAGGTATTGACATTATTCCCATTTCAGTCATGCATTTTCAGCTCCCAGTATTGGGTTTCCGCATTGCTGACTTTACCTATATTACCGATGCCAATTTGATCACAGCAGCAGAAAAATCAAAAATAAAAGGATCAGATATCCTAGTGATTAATGCCTTGCAAAAGGAAAAGCATATTTCTCATTTCACTTTAGAGGAGGCCCTGGCACTGGCAGCTGAAATAGGAGCCAAAAAGACCTATTTAACCCATATCAGTCATCGATTGGGCACTCATGACGAAGTTTCTGAACAATTGCCTAAAGGGGTATTTTTGGCTTTTGATGGGCTGGAATTGGAACTGTAGGTTGAGGTCTGAGGTCTGTGGTCTGAAGTCTGAAGTCTGAGTTATGAAGTCTGAGTTATGAAGTCTGAGGTCAGAAGTCTGAGGTCTGAGGTACTACTATGAAATGAAGCTAAATTATCTCAATACTCAATACTGTTGTCTGTTATCTGTTGTCTGTTGTCAGTTGTCTGATGTCGGAAGTCTGAGGTACTGCTTAAATTATCTCATTACTCAATACTCATTACTCAATACTGTTGTCTGTTGTCAGTTGTCAGTTAACTGGCTGGGTGGTACACTGATTGCATGAATAATGAGGATTATTATGCTTGAAATAGTTGAGAATGATGGTTCAAATAATTTAATTCGGAGATTCGAGAAGATGGTTTTTTTAAAATGTAATCAGAATTAGCAGATTAAAGGTAATTCTATATTTACGGTAGCCAGATATCTGACAACAGACAACTGATAACTTTTTTTTTTAGTGCCCAGGAGCAGATTCGAACTGCCACACCCGTTAAGGCGCCACCCCCTCAAAGTGGTGCGTCTACCAATTTCGCCACCTGGGCATTATTACTGTTTGTTGTTATCAGTTTTCTGTTGTCTGCCTTAATTTTCCGATAACAGATAACTCACAATCTAACCAACCCGATAGCTATCGGGTAACCAACTAACAACTAACCAACTAACAACTAACCATCTAATTGTTGCTAATTAATTAGCTCTTTTATATGAATGGAGTGCAAATATATAAGATTTACCCTGATTTGAAATCATTAGGGAAATTATACTATTTTTTTAACAAGTCCTGGCTGTAGATTTCTGAAACTATTTCTGTTGCCATGGGGTTTAAATAAAAGCCCCAATTCTGTTTGGCACTATGCAGCTTTTAATGAGCTGATTTAGAATCAACACTATAATTAAAATCATTGCTTTTTGATTTATTGAATTCGGTTTTTTTAATAAAAAATTTATTTTTTATATCAATAATTAATTTCAATTATAGGATTTTTTTATTGATAAAAATTTAGACAAATAGCCTTTTTTTTATTAGAATTGTATATCTATAGAGTTTACAAAATGATATAGATTATGATTTTTAAAAGTTCTCATTCAAATAAAAAACGGCCAATATTAACTAGAAATATTTTATCAATAATTATCCTCTTATGAAGTCTAATTTTTACGTTTTATTCTGTCTTTTTTTGATGCTTGGCTCTATACCAACCTTTGCTCAGATTGGTATCGGAACCAAAACACCTGCAGCTTCTGCAGCCTTAGAAGTTACTTCTAGTACCAATAATAAAGGAATCTTAATTCCCAGAATAACAGCAACTCAAAAAGATGCGATTGTGAGTCCTGCCGAAGGCTTATTGATTTATCAAACCACAGCTCCTATAGGCTTTTATTACTATACAGGTTCTGCCTGGAAGTTGATGGCTATTCAAACCGACCTAGCTGGAAAAGTAGATAAAGTAGATGGCAAGGAATTATCAACCAATGATTATACTACTGCCGAAAAAACAAAACTATCCGCTATTACAGGATCGAATACTGGTGATCAAACAACTATTACCGGTAATGCAGGAACAGCCACTAAATTAGCTACTGCTAGAAACATCAACGGAGTAGCATTTGATGGAAGTTCAGATATTACCATTGCCGCGGCAGCAGATGCAGGAACATTAACCGGTACCACGTTAAAATCAACAGTGACTGGTTCTAGCTTAACAAGTGTAGGTACTTTAGGTAATTTAACAGTGACCAATCCCATAGCAGGAAGTGTTACCGGTAATGCAGGAACAGCCACTAAATTGGCTACTGCTAGAAACATCAATGGAGTAGCATTTGATGGAAGTGCAGATATTACCATTGCCGCGGCAGCAGAT
>CANKAT010000078.1 GCA_947479815.1 Sphingobacteriaceae bacterium | reverse complement strand
TCAATATTAAATTCTGTATGAATCACCTTTTTAAGGTCAAAAACATCTTGGTAGCGGATATGTCTTTCATCTGGGCGAGGGTGCACAGTTATCCCTTCAGCACCAAAGCGTTCTGCATCAAGGGCAACTTTTACCAGATCTGGATTATTGCCACCTCGTGAGTTGCGAAGGGTGGCTATTTTATTGATATTGATGGAGAGGTTTGGCATGGTGGGGGGTCAGTTATCTGTTATCAGTTATCGGTTGTCAGTTATCAGTTATCAGTTATCAGTTATCAGTTATCGGTTGTCAGTTGTCGGTTGTCAGTTGTCAGTTATCGGTTGTCAGTTATCTGTTATCAGTTAATATTATTTGTTTTCGGGAGTGTCATTGATGGTTAGGTACGGTATTAAATAAACTAAGATTTTCTTTTTTAATTATATAAAGTTGGGTAAGTATTTAATTTTTAATGATTGAATAACCAGGCCCTAAGATACAAACCGTTTTTTCAAAAAAAATGCTTACCCGTAAGTAAGCATTTTTTTGAATAGTTGTAAGTTATAGGTTGTAAGTTATAGGTTGTAAGTTATAGGTTATAAGTTGTAGGTTATAAGTTTTGGATGTCGTTAGCCAGATAACTGATAACAGACAACTGATAACACCCTTTATTTGTCGTTAGCCAGATAACTGATAACAGACAACTGACAACACCCTTCATTTGTCGTTAGCCAGATAACTGATAACAGACAACTGACAACACCCTTTATTTGTCGTTAGCCAGACAACTGATAACAGACAACTGACAACACCCTCCTTAATACCTATACGCATCCCCTTTAAACGGACCTTGAACAGGAACACCAATATAATCTGCCTGATGCTGATCTAGTGTTTCAAGTTCAACTCCGATCTTTGCAAGATGTAAACGGGCAACTTTTTCATCCAGATATTTAGGAAGAACGTAAACCTTGTTTTCATAATTGCCAGAGTTAGTCCAAAGTTCTAATTGCGCTAAAGTCTGATTGGTGAATGAATTTGACATCACAAATGATGGGTGACCAGTTGCACATCCTAAATTCACTAAGCGTCCTTCAGCCAGGACGATCACATCTTTACCATTGATGGTATATTTATCAACCTGTGGTTTGATCTCAACTTTAGTATGACCATACTTTTCGTTTAACCAGGCCATATCGATCTCATTATCGAAGTGACCGATATTACAAACAATCGCTTTGTCTTTTAAAGCAAGGAAATGTTCGCCACGAACAATGTCACAGTTACCAGTAGTGGTTACTACGATATCTGCTTCTTTAATTGCTGTAGTCAATTTCTTAACTTCATAACCTTCCATTGCTGCCTGTAAAGCACAGATTGGGTCAATTTCAGTTACAATAACACGAACACCTTGTGAGCTTAATGAAATTGCAGAACCTTTACCCACATCTCCATAACCACAAACAACAGCTACTTTACCAGCCATCATGACGTCAGTTGCACGACGTATAGCATCTACTAATGATTCACGACAGCCGTATTTATTGTCAAATTTAGATTTTGTTACAGAGTCGTTCACGTTAATTGCAGGCAAATGCAATGTTCCGTTCTTCATGCGCTCATACAAGCGGTGAACTCCAGTAGTGGTTTCTTCAGAAAGACCTTTGATCGCTGCAATTAATGCAGGGAATCTGTCGAATACCATATTTGTTAGATCGCCACCATCATCCAAAATCATGTTTAATGGCTGACGCTCGGGTCCGAAATGTAAAGTTTGTTCGATACACCAATCAAATTCTTCTTCATTAAGACCTTTCCAGGCATAAACCTGAATTCCTGCAGCGGCAATTGCAGCAGCAGCATGATCCTGAGTTGAGAAAATGTTACATGATGACCAGGTAACTTCAGCGCCCAATTCAACAAGAGTTTCAATTAAAACAGCTGTTTGAATAGTCATGTGTAAACATCCTGCGATGCGTGCACCTTTTAGTGGTTTTGAAGCTCCGAATTCTTCGCGAAGTGCCATTAATCCGGGCATTTCTGCTTCTGCAAGACCGATTTCTTTACGGCCCCATTCTGCTAATGTGATGTCCTTAACTTTATAAGGCACATAGTTTGTCTCTACTGATGACATAGTTTGTGATTTAAATACGAGTTAACGTATTGATAAATAAATAATTATTTTTTTTAAATCCACGATTCTTCAAGGTAATACCCAAAAGGTATCGGATTTTAAAACATTTTGCAAATGTACAGTTTTTTTGACTAAATTGACGAAGTCGGATACGAGTAAATCAGGAATTTGATTTTATTACAATCGAATGGTATAAGTCTTTTTTTTTGACGGCCGGTATTCTGTTTTGATTGCATTGCGGGAAATATTTTGGTAATTCCAGCGTCAAATGTATGATGATTTAGCTTGTATAACCTTCAAATACTTAACTTTACTTAATTTCAATTTTTAACTCATTAATTTAATATAAGATATGTATCCAGAATATTTAGTGGCACCTATGCGTCAGGAACTGACCAATGCCGGATTTCAGGATCTGAGGACAGCTGATGAAGTTGATCAGGCTATAAAATCAGAAGGAACAGTTTTGGTCATGGTTAATTCAGTTTGCGGTTGCGCTGCTGCTAATGCCCGTCCTGCTGCTAGGATCTCTACACAGAATGAAAAACACCCGGATAGATTTATTACGGTATTCGCAGGAATGGAAAAAGAAGCGGTGGATACAGCGAGAGCTCATATGCTACCTTACCCTCCATCTTCTCCTGCAATTGCCTTGTTTAAGGATGGCAAATTAGTGCATATGATTGAGCGTCATCAGATTGAAGGCAGGCCGGCTCAAATGATTGCTGATAACCTGAGCCAGGCATTTGATCAATACTGTTAATCAAAATCAAACTATTTTTATGATAATAAAATCCGGTCTCTGGCCGGATTTTTTGTTTTATACCTTTTTTTGGATAGTTTAGACCAACCAAAAATTACTGTATGAAATATATCGCTTTTATCCTTTCAGCTTTTTTTGCTGTCCCTGTTCTTGCACAGCAAACTTATATTCAATGTGGCCGCTTAATTGACGGAAAATCAAACTCGGTTCAGACTGAGATGACTATCGTATTGGAATCGAATAAAATAATAGATGTCAGAAAAGGCTATCAGTTGGGTGCTGCAAGTGATAAGCTCATTAATTTGAGAAATCAGACCGTGATGCCCGGATTCATCGACTCGCATGTTCATTTATCTGGCGAGACTAGCAAAAATCAATACATGGAAGAGTTTACGCTGAATGATGAAGATTATGCATTGAAGGCAGTTAAATATTCTGAACGTACGCTTATGGCTGGATTTACAACAGTCAGGGATTTAGGCGGACTTGTAGCCGTATCGCTAAGAAATGCTATCAATGCCGGAGATATTAAAGGCCCGCGGATCTTAGCCGCAGGAAAAAGCATCGCCACTACCGGTGGGCATGCTGATCCCACCAATGGATACAGCAGGGCAATAATTGGAGATCCAGAGGCAAAAGATGGAGTAGTGAACAGTCCGGAGGAAGCCAGAAAAGCTGTAAGACAGCGTTACAAAGAAAGTTCAGATGTGATTAAAATAACTGCGACTGGTGGAGTTTTAAGTAATGCAAAGGATGGTGCAGGGGCGCAATTTACAGAGGATGAAATAAAAGCGGTGGTCAGCACCGCAAAGGATTATGGTTATCGGGTTGCCGCACATGCTCATGGTGCTGAAGGAATGAAAAGGGCCATACGTGCAGGTGTTTCTTCTATTGAACACGGTACTTTCATGGATGATGAAGCAATCGCTTTAATGAAGGAACATGGAACGTATTATGTACCCACAATTACTGCGGGAAAATCTGTTGCTGATTCAGCTAAAATTCCGGGTTATTATCCTCCCTTGGTAGTTCCTAAAGCAATTGCAACGGGTCCAAAAATTCAAAGCACCTTTGCCAAAGCGTATAAATCTGGTGTAAAAATTGCTTTTGGTACCGATGCGGGTGTATTTGCACATGGCAAAAATTATAAAGAATTTGAATATATGGTAGAGGCAGGAATGCCGGCCATGGAAGCGATCAAATCTGCAACTATGAATGCGGCTGATCTTTTAGGTATTGCTGATCGTATTGGTTCAATTGAAAAAGGAAAATCAGCCGATATTATTGCCGTAAATGGCGACCCTCTAAAGGATATAAAAGTTTTGAGTTTAATGAACTTTGTGATGAAAGAAGGAGTGGTTTATAAGCAGTAGGGATTTAGATTTTCTAAAGATTATTCTTATGCTTGGTGGTACCCACCAAGCATGTATTATTTCATTCCGCTCATAGCCGCGGGGCTTAGTCCTTTTTCTGTAGCAAAAAAGGACCAAAATGCTACCGCTGCGCCTGCTGCTATGAATACAGTGAGTTGGCTAGATCTGTAATTGCCGCACCAGTCAAGGCGGATCGGTTATTAAAGGTCTGTGTCCGTAGGACTCCTTTGGAGCTAGCGTGTCGGAGAATAATAGTTGGATTAAGCGCCTTGCGCGGCATTGGACAGGGCGTTAATTCTAATGTCATCCCGAAACAAAGTATCAAAGGCCTGTACGCGGCCGTTTGTGGATGAACGTTCATAAACCCCACTAACGATCACCTTAGTACCCTGTCAAGTTTTGATAAATGAAAATTTATATTAAATGAACTACAATATCCGCGCGGTGGGATGAAAGAACGGCGGGCCAGCTGTTTTGCCCTGTGCGGTGGAAGCATCGTTCTTTCTTGAACTTTTGGTGCCTTTTGTTTCAAGACAAAAGACACTAGCCATCCCCGCGGCGATGAGCGGGTAAAACAAAATTCCCCTTCATATAACAAAATTCCTTCACTCTGTTCAGGATGACACGTGCACAGCGCTTAAAAAAATCTTCTTAAAAAATCACATTCGAAATACGAAATTTTCAATTTGCTTGGTGGTACCCACCAAGCATTTTATAATTTCATTCCGCTCATAGCCGCGGGGGCCTAGTTCTTTTTCTGTAGCAAAAAAGAACCAAAACGCTACCGCTGCGCCTGCTGCTATGAAAGGTTCTGCGAGGGCTAGGACTGTAATTGCCGCACCAGTCAAGGCGGAAGAGAGGTGAACGGAGGTTCAGTGAATGGACGATTTGTTTAAGATTGATATAAGTTTTCCTGTTCCTAGATTTAGCTAATTCCGTTTATCATTTCATTCCGCTCATTGCCAAATGATACAAAAATCTATATTTTCATCAAGTTAGTATGAGAAAAATAGAGTCAGAGCACGCTCGACACGCGTGTGCTAGCGTAGCAAAAAAAACAAAACGCTAATGATATTAAATCAAAGCTTTTCTCCTGCTTGTTGTTCTTGCCATTGCTTATTGAATGATTTTTCAGCTACTTGAGGGAGTACACGATGATTACCCCAGCTTTTTTTGAAGAAATTTTTCAATAATAGGTTCTTGAATTTGCCTCCGAACATATCCATCATCTTCCGCTTCATCATACCCATTTTCCAGCCTTTCCAGCCCAGGCTTTCTACCCGAGGGCTCAATCCCTGTTCAACAGAATCTCTGCGGTTCAAGAGCAGCATTTTATGGATATCAATTTTAACCGGACAAACTTCTGTGCATTTACCACATAGGCTTGAAGCATAACTCAGATGTTTGAATTCTTTCATCCCGGCCATGTGGGGTGTGATGATTGATCCTATTGGTCCGCTATAGGTTGTTTCGTAGGTATGGCCCCCAATATTCTTGTAAACAGGACATGCATTTAAGCAGGCTCCACAGCGAATGCAATACAAACCTTGTCGCTGGTCTTTTTCAGCAAGTAGATTAGTGCGGCCATTATCAAGTAAAATCACATACATCTCTTCCGGGCCGTCGCTTTCATTGCTCTGCCTTGGTCCGCCCAGAATAGTATTGTAAACTGTCAAATTCTGACCGGTTCCATGTGTCGATAATATGGGCCAGAATAGATCCAGATCGTTGATGGATGGGATTACTTTTTCAATCCCAACAATGGCAATATGTATTTTAGGAAATGTGGTAGTGAGCCTGGCATTTCCTTCATTTTCAGTTAGTGCAATGCTACCACTATCGGCAATCAAAAAATTACCACCGCTAATTCCTACATCCGCAGAGGTGTATTTTTCTCTTAATAGTTCTCTTGCTTTCAGGGTTAATTGTTCCGGTGTTGCATCAATCGGACTGCCAAATCGTTCATTGAAGAGTTTGGCAATATCTTCCTTACTAAGGTGCATGGCCGGAGTAACAATATGATAAGGCTTTTGCCCAAGTAGTTGAACGATATATTCACCAAGATCACTTTCAATCGTTTCAATGTGATTATCTTCAAGAAATTCATTCAGATGAATTTCTTCAGTAGCCATTGATTTGGATTTAATTACGGTTTTTGCTCCTGCTTTTTTGATGATCTGCAGGATCTCTTTATTGGCTTCGGCAGCATCATTGGCCCAAATAATTTTACCCCCTTTGCGCTGAAAATTAGATTCAAACTCCGGAAGGAGTTTGTCTAGATTTTCCATTACCTTCCATTTGATTGTATGAGCTTTGCGTTTTGAATTTTCGAGGTTCGCAAATTTTGAAAGTCCGCGTTCAACAGCCACATCATACTTCCCAATATTATAATTAATGATACGGCGGTGATCCTTGTCGAATGCCTTGGTATCAGAAGTTTTTAGAAAATCGGAAGCTATTGTGCTCATCTTGCGAATTTAAGTAATTAGATGATAAAGGTTTACAATTAGAATAAATTTTACAATTCATTCATTTTTATTCTTTAATACATCGTTAAAGCCTGTCTTAAATCTGGTATTTTATTTTTTGACATCCATAATTGGTCGGTTATCTCGGTTCACCAAATCCCATCCAGTAAAATAAGCTAGCTGCGCGCGTTTGCTTAACAGATTGAAGTTGATCTTATTGACCTCATCGCTTACTTTATGGTAGTCTTCATGCTTTCCGTTATAATAAAATATAACCGGAACCCCATTTTTGGCAAAGTTATAATGGTCTGACCAGTAATAGATTTGCGTGGGATCATCTTTTGCATTATGCCTGTAATCGAGCTTCAATTTGGTATATGTAGCATTGGCTTTATCACTGATTTTGTGCAGATCTGTACTCAGCTTATCAGTGCCCACCAAATAAAGGTAATTTGTTGAATCTGGAGTATTCTTGTAAATAAAATCGGTCCTGCCGATCATATCAATATTCAGATTCGTAATGGTATTGGCCATTGGAAATACTGGGTTCAACGAATAATATTCTGAACCTAAGAGATTTTTTTCTTCGCCAGTGAACATCATAAAAAGGATACTCCGCCTTGGGCCTTTTCCTTTTTCTTTAGCTTTTGCAAAGGCTTTAGCTATTGCAAGTACACCTGAAGTTCCTGAACCGTCATCATCAGCCCCATTGAATACCTTGTCTATCCCACCATCCAGATTCAAACCGATATGATCATAGTGTGCTGAGTAAACCAGCAACTCATCTTTCAAGTCAGTTCCTTCAAGATATCCCAATACATTGGATGATAGGACTTCCTTTTGCACCGGGCCATAGCTGAACTTGAGTTCTGCCTGAATCAGTATGGGTGTATTTATGGAAATGATTTTTTGATAGTTGTATCCCGAGTTCTTGAGAATCAGATTTGCGATTTCAGGATTGAGTTGAATTACCGGCGTACTATAAACCTTGATCGGAAAGCTCTCGCGGCTTCCATTTTTTACTCGGAGACTGCTTCCTGAATTATGCGAAAGCGAAGAATTGTTTTGCTCAGAGTTGATAACTAGTATTAATGCTGGTTCCTTGCTTTTCAAAAGGCTTAAACGCTTTGCAATTTCATCAGTTTGCCCATAATGATTAATTAAAACCACCTTTCCAGATAGTTCATATTGTTTTAAATCTAATGCTGTTCCGCTGGGAATGAAAAGTAGTTCATTGGCTTGTATTGTTTTTGCTTCTCCGCTACCATTGAATTTAAAGTCTTTGCCTGAGTTCAATACATTTTTATTGACTTCAAAAGAATTGACAAACATGGATGTTTCAATTAAGGAAACCTGTTGTAAATAGGAGCCATTTACGGGTGCAAGAAGTTTCAGCCTTTTAAATTCATTGGAAATATAAGCAGCTGCCATCTCAGCCCCGCGCTTACCGGTTTCTCTTCCTTCATATTGATCTGATGCCAGAATGCTTAAATGCTTTTGAGTGATTTTTGCATTGATCTTCCGGGCATACTTTTCAGCATTTGGATTTTGTGCAAAGGCAATAGATGCGGTGCAGACTAAAAAAAAGATCCATAATACTGATTTTTTCATCATGCATTCAAGATAGTAAAATAAATTCCGCCACAAAAAAAATGCCTCCTTAAACCGGAAGCATTTTTTAATAAGTTCAGCAAATTTTATCGGGTAGCTGGCATGTCATTTTTTACATCTACAACCGGCCTTTTGTCGCGGTTAAGAAGGTCCCATCCAGTGTAATAAACCAGGTGAGCACGTTTAGCAAGAAGCTCAAAGTTAATCTTGCTTACTTCATCACTTGCTTTGTGGTAATCTTCATGTACTCCATTGAAATAAAATACAATTGGAATTCCATTTTTTGCAAAATTATAATGGTCTGAACGGTAGTAAATTCTTTCTGGATCTTTTGGATCGTTAAACTTATAATCGATCTTCATTTTAGTGTAAAGAGCATTTGCATTTTCACTGATTTTATGCAGGTCGGTACTGAGTTTGTCAGAGCCTATCAGGTAGCAATAATTAGCTGCATCTGGAGAGTCTTTGTAGGCTTCACCTATTCTTCCGATCATATCGATATTAAGATCGGTAATGGTATTAGCCATTGGGAATACTGGATTCAGAGAATAATATTCAGAGCCAAGCAATCCTTTTTCCTCTCCTGTTACGAGTAAAAATAAAATACTTCTGCGAGGACCATGTCCAGCTTCCTTTGCCTTAGCAAAAGCTTTAGCAATTGTAAGTACACCTGTTGTGCCAGATCCATCGTCATCAGCGCCGTTATTTACTTTATCTATGCCACCGTCTGTTGTTAGTCCGATATGGTCATAATGAGCTGAGAAAACTACTAGCTCATCTTTTAGGTCGGAACCTTCAAGATAACCCAAAACATTTGCCGACATCACTTCTTTGTTAACCGGTCCATAGTTCATCACTACTTCAGATTTTAAAACCTGCGTTTGAGGCGAAGCATTGTTATCAATTGAAGCTTTTAATTCTTCGTATGTTTTACCTGAATTTTTAAGAAACTGGTTTGCAACTTCAGGTGTAATATTTACCATGGCTGCAGTGCTTGCACGATTAGATGCGCCAGCTTTGGTTTCTTTTTTAACACTTAAGCGACCTGCTCTGGGTTTGTATGACTGAATTGAAGCACTTACATCCGGGCTTACAGCTAGAATTAGTGCCGGGTTTTTACTCATAACATATTGAATGCGCTTAAATCGGCTCGTAGACCAATCAGAAGCAGTTGTACTCTTGCTAATTGCTGAAACCCCATTTTTCATAGGTTCGCCCTTGTTGATCAGCAATACAACTTTTCCAGCGATATCAGTGTTCTTAAGATCATCGTAATTGTCAGAACCGATACCATAGCCAATAAAGACAATTTCACTTGCCCTAATCGATTTAGCATCACCGCTTCCACTGAATAGGAAATCTTTGCCCATGGTTAATGATGAATTATTTGCCGTGAAGGATGTTACTTCAAATGAAGTTTCAGTCAAGGGTACATTCTGAATATAAGAACCATTTACAGGGGCTATTAATTTCAGTTTTTTAAATTCATTTTCGATGTAAGCAGCTGCCATTTCAGCACCGCGTTTTCCGGTCTCTCTACCTTCAAATTTATCTGAAGCAAGTATGCTCAGATGTTTTTTAGCTTCTTTTGCAGTAATCTGTTCTGCAAATTTTTGTGCATTCGGATCCTGAGCATACCCCTGAACGGAAAAACCCGCCACAAGTAATACCCAGAGTGATTGTTTTATCATCATATAATTATTGGTTAGTTTTAATTGGTTAGCAGGAAATTTTATCTACCCTGTTTGAATGTCTGCCGCCTTCAAATTCTGAATGGATGAACTTTATGCAGATGTTCCTTGCATCTTCTTTCGTAGTGAATCGTGCTGGAATACACAGTATATTGGCATTGTTATGAGTTCTTGCAAGTTCAGCAAGTTCTTCATTCCAGCAAATAGCTGCCCTAATTTCCTGATGTTTATTGGCTGTCATGGCAACTCCATTTGCGCTTCCGCAGATCAGGATACCGATTGTATATTCAGCATTTTCAACTGCACTGGCAACCGGGTGCGCAAAGTCTGGGTAGTCAACAGAGTCAGCGCTATAGGTTCCAAAGTCTTTGATTGTATAATCCTTTAAAAAATCGATGAGCATGCTTTTATATTCAAAACCTGCATGATCAGCACCTATAGCGATAGATATTTTACTATTCATATTTTATTATTTGTATTTCATTTAATCAGAAATAGATGATTAAATTTTATTAGTTTTTGTAAAATTCAATCTCCGCTTTCTTCTTATTCGCTGCCACGCGTGCTGATACATAAATACTTACTTCGTACAGCAAGAATAGCGGGAAACTAACAGTAAGCATCGTTACCAAATCAGGTGTAGGCGTTACAATCGCTGCAATGATCAAAATAATTACTGTTGCATATCTTCGGGATGACCTCATAAACTCTGGTGTCATGATCCCAATCTTTGACAGAATATAAATAACAATCGGTAATTCAAATGTTAGTGCAGCACCAATGGTAAGTGTTGCTACTACTGAAAAGTAAGAATCAATGGTGATCTGGTTATTAATGATTGAACTGACCTCGTAATTAGATAAGAAATTTATAGAAAGGGGTGCAATTATGTAATAACCGAACATTAAACCAATAATGAACAGCAGGGATGCCCAGAATACAAATCCGGTTGCAGATTTACGTTCGTTCTCGTGCAATGCAGGTTTAACAAATCGCCATACCTCAAATAAAAGGTAGGGTACACCTAAAACAATTCCTATCATCAGTGAAGAATTTAGCTGTAAGGTAAATTGTCCACCCAATTCGGTATTGATGATATTGAAACTCAGCTTTTTTACACAGAAATCGGCACCTAAATTGAATTTTTCTGTTGCAGCACACATCATTCTATAGGTCCAGAAATCGGTACGACCAGGACCCATAATGATCTGATCAAAAATAAAGTCGTAATAGGTGAATGCCAGAATAGTGAAACTTACTATGGCTATAGATGCACGAATCAGATGCCCCCGAAGCACATCTAGATGATCAAAAAAAGACATTTCGGCCTCAATAGTTTTTCCTTTTTCTTTGATAGCCTTAACCAAGTCAGTACGTTCTTTACTCATAATTTGAAAACAAAAATACCATTCTATTTGATTTTAGAATGGTATTTTGAAGATATTTAATAAGCATCAATTTAATTGTGACATTCAAGGTCAGAATTTACGAATTAGAGCGACATTTGCCATTAACCAGCAAACAATACTAATTATACACTGAGGTCGAAAGTATCCATAAACTTAGTAGTAAAATTCCCTGCACGGAAATTAGGATCTTTCATCAATCGTAAATGAAAAGGAATAGTAGTTTTCACTCCTTCAATCACAAACTCACTTAAGGAACGCTCCATAGTACAAATTGCTTCTTCACGTGTTTGTGCTACACAGATCAGTTTAGCAATCATGGAATCG
>CANKAT010000077.1 GCA_947479815.1 Sphingobacteriaceae bacterium | reverse complement strand
GGTTCTAGTTTAACGAGCGTAGGCACTTTGGGAAATTTAACAGTGACCAATCCTATAGCCGGAAGTGTAACAGGAAATGCAGCAACAGCTACCACAGCTACTACTGTAACTACGAATGCAAATTTAACAGGTCCAATTACCAGCGTTGGTAATGCAACCGCCATAGCTTCACAGACAGGAACTGGGAGTACTTTCGTAATGAGCACCTCTCCAACCTTAATAAGTCCAGCCCTTGGCACTCCAGCTTCAGGCATTGCCACAAACCTAACGGGACTTCCCCTCAGCACAGGAGTGACCGGAATACTACCTGTAGCAAACGGAGGAACAGGCTTATCAACAACCCCTTCCAATGGTCAATTAGATATTGGCAATGGGACTGGATTTACCAGAGCAACGCTAACAGCTGGAACTGGAATATCAATTACAAATACCAGTGGGGCTGTTACCATAGCAAGCACAGCTGTGCCTTCTGGAGCAACAGCAGGTGATATGCTCTATTGGAATGGAACGGCATGGGTCAAAGTAGCTGCAGGCACCGACGGACAAACCTTAAGTTTTTATAATGGGGCTCCAGTATGGACAGGCAATATCTCTTATGCAAATACAGTAGTTTCTGGTGGAGGGAGAGTTTGGATGGATCGTAACTTGGGAGCTACGCAAGTAGCAACAAATATAAGTGACGTAAATGCCTATGGTGATTTATACCAATGGGGCCGAGGTGCAGATGGACATGAGAAAAGAACTTCAAGCACTACAAATGTATTGTCAAATAATGTCCGCCCTGATCATGGGAAATTTATTATTTCCACTACTTCTAATTGGCTTTCTTCAAACAATGTTAATTTGTGGCAAGGGGAAAGCGGTGTCAATAACCCATGTCCTAATGGCTTTAGAGTTCCTACCTATGATGAATGGACTATTGAGATAAATAGTTGGGGTGGCAATACAGCAGCAATTGCATTTGCATCTCCTTTAAAACTAACTTTAGCTGGCGGTCGTAATGGGGGGGATGGAAGCGTTGGAGCTACGGGGCAATATGGGCATTACTGGACTAGCACAAGCTTCGGGGGGCACCCAACTTGGGAAGTTTCATTTCAATTAAATGGTGATCCAGTGCAAGTTGCTGATAACGAACCTTCAAATGGGTTTTCTGTTCGTTGCATTAAGGATTGACAGGTTGATTAGCACAGCGTTTGTCCCTATAATTATTGGGATTGACACTTAACCATAACGGCCCCTGAGCCGTTATGGTTTTAATATCTGCGTAAGCGGTCGATTTTTTTTTGAGAAATGCAAGATCACAATATCAAGAGCAGTAATTATTCGCTCAACAATGTCGGTACCAAAGGCAACTATCGAAGCGGTACGGTTAATGGCACCAAATCACGCAACCTCTAATCACCAGCACCGATACCGATATGTCCGCCGTCTTCCGAGGTTACGGAAACTCTGTGCGTTGCATCAAGAATTAGGTATCTTTGAATCACAGTTCTTTTTAAAATAAAGAACATTAGGATAATGAGAATAAAAATCAAATTATTGATAGGCGCACTACTGCTAACAAGTAGCGCATTTGCTCAGTCTATTTCGGGTAATTTATCTTTACTGGTCGGTCAAAAAATAAATCTGGAAGGTTTTGATGGCTTAAAAACCTACCCTATTTCAAACACCAGCCTAGATGAAAAGGGGAATTTTAAACTCACTTATTCTAAAGCTGATTATGGAATAGGCTATTTAAAGTTGGCCGATGATAAGCTATTATTTGTGATTTTGAGCGGAGAAGATATTGAAATTACTGGCAAAACACTCAGCGATACCGAAACGATTAAAGTAATAAAAGGAAAAGAAAATCAATGGTTTGAGCAGTACGCTAAAGAACACCCACGCAGAGAACAAGCATTGAGTGCCTGGATATATTTGGAAAAAATATATGCATCAGAAAGCCTTTTTAGCGTTCAAAAAACACCGGCTAATGTAATTAAAAGTGAGAAACTTCGAATTAAAAAAGAAGACGCAAACTTCTTAGCCAATTTAACCAAAGACAGCTATGTTAGCTGGTTTTTACCTGCAAGGCAACTGGTTAGTTCGGTTTCAGTTATTGCCCAGCAACGCACCGATGAGATACCTGCGACGTTAGCGGCATTCAGAGCAATGAACTACGCCGATCAGCGATTGTATAAAAGTGGATTACTTAAAGACGCCATAGAAAGTCATTTTTGGTTAATAGAGAATAGCGGGCGCTCTATAGATTCTGTATTTATTGAAATGCGTAAATCAATAGATGCGATGCTAGTAAACTTGATAAAAGATGAGAAAAAATTCAATGAAGTAACCAACCATCTTTTTGATTTATTAGAAAAGCATAGCCTGTTTCAAGCTTCTGAATATCTGGCTCTTAAAGTGCTCAATGAAGGGACCTGCACCATTGATATCGATTTGGCCAAGCAAATGGAAAGTTACCGCGCCATGAAGAAAGGAAATATTGCACCAGAAATTGATTTTGGAAATAAGTCTTATTTAAATGGATTACCCCAAAACCAATTTAGTAACCTCACTTCAATTAACTCGCCCTACACCTTGGTTGTTTTTGGTGCAAGCTGGTGCCCCAAATGTGAGGCCGAGCTACCTAAATTGATTCAGAACTACACCAAATGGAAGAACTTGGGCATAGATGTAGTCTACATTTCTTTAGACACTGAACCTGCTGCCTTTGAACAAGTGGTTAAAACCTACCCATTTTTTGCTTACTGCGACTATAAAAAGTGGGATAGCCAAGTGGTTAAAAATTATTATGTGTCTGGGACACCCACTTTTTATTTATTAAATAATAAACGAGAAATCATTCTTAAACCAATCTCCATTTCACAAATGGATGCATGGGCAGATTGGGTGTTGGTGCAAGGGAATAAATGAACTATGCTAACTAATCCATCTAAAAATCACATTGAATGATAGACCAAAGAAATACAATCTAGCATTTGAAAGGTTGAGTAATAGTGAATTAAAGATTTCGACGTTAAGAAATCATTAGCCTTTATTTCAACTTCTCATTATTTTGATGCCTATCGGCATCTCGAATATTTTTCTTTACCAGATTTTTTTGGAGGGCTTGAGTCAGGTCGATTCCGGTTTGATTGGCAAGGCAAATTAAAACAAACAAAACATCTGCAAGTTCATCGCTAAGGTCATGGCCTTCATCCGATTTTTTAAATGATTGCTCGCCATACGTTCTAGCCATAATCCGGGCAACCTCACCCACTTCTTCCATGAGGATAGCCGTATTGGTTAACTCATTAAAATAACGAACACCGGTTGTATTGATCCACTGCTCTACGATTTTTTGTGCTTCCTCTATTGTCATCCGAATTGATTTTTATTATTCCCTGGCTTTGGTATCGATGCAAATGGTAACGGGGCCATCATTCACCAAACTAATTTGCATGTCGGCGCCAAATACGCCGGTTTGTATTTTTGTATCGGTAAGTTTAGTTAATTCCACGATCATTTTTTCATATAAAGGAATAGCGTATTCAGGCCTTGCTGAGCGTGTAAACCCGGGCCTGTTTCCTTTTTTTGTTGCGGCAAAGAGCGTAAACTGACTCACCAGAAGGATATTCCCCTGAACCTCTGCCAGCGCTTTGTTCATCAAGCCGTTCTCATCTGAAAATATGCGCATATTCGCTATTTTTTGAGCGAGCCAGGTTAGATCCTCATCGGTATCGCTGTCTTCAATTCCTAGCAAAACCATAAAACCAGTACCAATTTCGCCACTAATTTTACCTTCAATACTGCAGGATGCATGACTCACTCGTTGTATTACTGCTCTCATCCTCTGGTTTCATTATCATGATAGATACTCAGGTAGCTATCGTATCGTGAAGATTCTAACTCTCCCTTATCAAGAGCTTCCAAAACAGCACATCCGGGTTCATTAATATGTCTACAATTGTGAAAGCGGCAATTTCCCATTAGTTTTCTGATTTCCGGAAATAAACGGCCTAGATCCTGCTTTTCAATGTCAAAAACCCCCAGTTCACGAATTCCTGGAGTATCGATTAAGTATCCTCCGAAAGGTAAATGGAACATTTCAGCAAAGGTTGTGGTGTGTTTTCCTTTGTCGCTCCAGTCGGATATTTCACCTGTTTTAAGTTCTTTTCCAGGAAGTAAGGCGTTGATCAGTGTTGATTTGCCAACTCCTGAATGCCCGCTTACAAGTGTTACTTTGTGTTTTAATAGCTCTCTTAGTTTATCTAGATTAGTTTCTTTAAGCGCTGAAACACTATAGCATGGATAACCTGCATTTTCATAGATTGATTGGTATTCTTCAAGAATTTCAAGGCCTTCTTCATTAAATAGATCCAATTTATTGAAGATGAGCTTTGCAGGAATTTCATAAGCTTCTGCAGTGACTAGAAAGCGGTCAATAAAACCCATAGAAGTACGCGGAGAGGCCAGTGTAACGATTAAAAATGCCTGATCTAAATTTGCCGCGATAATCTGTGCTTGTTTAGAAAGATTTACAGATTTCCGGATAATGTAATTTTTGCGCGGATGAAGTGCAATAATAAGTCCTGTTTCCTGATCAGGTTCGGGCTCTATAATTACTCGATCGCCCACGGCAATCGGATTCGTGGTTTTGATATCAAGAGTACGGAATTTTCCTTTTATACGACAGTTTACAGTCTTACCCCCGTCAGTTAAAACTTCGTACCAGCTTCCTGTTGATTTTATTACTAATCCCTCCATCTGCTTTGCAAAGATAAAACCTTGATGATGTATTCTGTAATTATTGGTCAATTTGTTGCCGGTTTTATTAAAAAACAATCTTTTTTTAAAATAAGTTAACAAACAGTTGTTTATTCAAAAATTAAGGCCGTAATTTACGGCACACAAAAAAAGAAATGATAACTACTTTTTATACCACAACAAACACAACCACTACCACCACGCTATTGCATGGGGAAGGTGAATGTATGGTGTAAATTAAATATAAAACATCAAAAACGCCTTCCTCAGATAACGGGGAAGGCGTTTTTTTTTACCAGAAATTGAAAAATATAATTAACAATGAAAGTTTTAAAGTTCGGGGGTACCTCAGTTGGATCGGTTGAATCGATCAGTAAATTAGTGCAAATTATTGAAAAGGAACAGGCGCATTCAGGCAATCCAGTGGTAGTGCTTTCAGCGATGAGCGGTGTGACCAATCTCTTATCTGCTATGGCCGAGAAAGCAGAGCTGGGAGGCACCTTCAGCAATGAACTAAAGGAACTCGAAGAGCGGCATTTCCATGTAATCAAGGAGTTGCTGGCCGTATCTAAGCAGAATCCTGTATTTACTAAGCTTCGCATCCTATTCAATGAGCTTGAAGACTTGCTGCAGGGCGTGATGATCTTAAAGGAGTTAACTCCGAGAACCCGTGACCTAATTCTTAGTTATGGTGAGCGTTGTTCAACATTGATGATCAGTAAGATTTTTGGACAAAAATTGGATGATGATCTGTTTGTCAATGCGGCAGAATTAATAAAAACAGACAGTACATACGGTCAAGCACGTGTGAATATGGAGCTTTCTGAATTACTTATTCGCGAGTATTATTCGATAAATAGCGATAAAATTATTTTTGTAACCGGATTTATAGCGAGCAATGAGGAAGGTAGGATTACTACTTTAGGAAGGGGTGGAAGCGATTATACTGCAGCTATTGTTGGTTCAGCTTTAAATGCAGAGGAGATTGAGATATGGACCGATGTAAATGGAATGATGACTGCCGATCCGCGGATGGTAAAAAAGGCATTTTCATTGCCTGAACTTTCGTATACAGAAGCTATGGAGCTTTCGTTTTTTGGAGCTAAGGTGATTTATCCGCCAACGATGATCCCTGCATTTTTGAAAAAGATTCCGATTGTAATACGCAATACCTTTGAGCCTGAATTTCTGGGTTCAGTGATCCGTCATAACTGTAAAAGTTCTAATCTGGCAATCAAGGGAATTTCATCCATAAATGATATCAGCATTATTAATATTGAAGGAAGTGGAATGGTAGGAAAAGCTGGCTTCAGCGGCCGCTTATTTTCTTTGCTAGCACGCGAGCAAATTAATATTATTCTGATTACCCAGTCTTCGTCAGAGCACAGTATCACCTTTGCTATTCATCCTTCGGATGCAGTCAGAGCTCAGCATTTAATCGAACATGAGTTTGAACTCGAACTTTTGGCTAAGAAAATTGAAGCTCCTGTCTTTGAACAGGGCCTTTCGGTACTGGCAATAGTGGGTGAAAACATGAAGAAAACTCCTGGCATTTCTGGTAAATTGTTCCATTCTCTTGGCCGTAACGGTATTAATGTCAGGGCAATAGCTCAAGGTTCATCTGAGTATAATATATCGGTTGTTATTTCACGCGATGATCTTAATAAAGGCCTTAATGCAGTCCATGATGCCTTTTTTGTAGAACTGAACAAGACCCTTCATGTATTCTGCCTGGGCACCGGTAATATTGGATCTACGCTATTTAAACAATTGCTGGAGCATAAAGATTTTCTTCAAAAGCATAATGGTATTCAGATCAAAGTTGTGGGTATCAGTAATACCCGTAAAATGATGTTCAATGAAGAAGGTATCACGCTAGAGAATTGGGAAAAGGATCTGCAGGAGCAGGGTGAAGTGGCACAACTTTCAACTTTTGTTAAGCGGATGAAAGCCTTGAACCTTCCAAACTGTGTCTTCGCAGATAATACAGCAAGTATAAATCCAATTGAATTCTACCATGAGATATTCAGTTCCAATATTTCTATTGTAACCTGTAATAAGATCGGAAATTCAGGGTCATTGGCGCAGTATAAACAGTTCAGAGATACGGCAAGGCTGCATGGGGTCGACTATTTTTATGAGACTAATGTTGGAGCCGGACTGCCTATTGTAAAAACTTTGAAAGATCTAATGATCAGCGGCGACCGGATTATCAGTATTGAATCGATTCTTTCAGGCACCATTTCCTACATATTTAACAATTATACAGGAGATGTAACTTTCCATGATATTGTAAAACAGGCTCAGGAAAAAGGGTATACTGAGCCAGATCCAAGGGATGACCTTCGTGGGACCGACTTTATGCGAAAAATGCTTATTCTGGCCCGTGATGCTGGTTATGAGCTTGAAACAGAAGATATTGATATTGAAAGTATGCTTCCCCAATCCTGTCTTGATGCCAAATCTGTTGATGATTTTTACCTGGCTTTAAAAGCTGAAAATGATTTTTTTGATACGATGAAAAAACAAGCTGAAGATGGTAAAAAAGTATTGCGTTATATTGGTAAATTGGAAAATGGTAAAGTGAAGATCAGTCTCCAAATGGTTAATGATACACATCCTTTTTATGCCTTATCTGGTAGTGATAATATTATTTCATTCACAACTGAAAGATACAGAGAAAGACCAATGGTAGTTAAAGGCCCCGGTGCTGGTGCCGAAGTTACCGCTGCAGGTGTTTTTGCAGATATCGTGAATGTAGGGGCACAGAAATTTTAGTAGTGGAATGAATTTTAATAATTTTGGTTTCGGTGCTTTTAGCAAGGTACTCAGGTGATAAATTAATATGAAGAGATCAGTTAATGTTTTTGCTCCCGCCACGGTAGCCAATGTTGTTTGTGGATATGATGTTCTTGGCTTTGCGGTGAATGCACCAGGTGATGAGGTGATTATGCGACTCAGAGATGAACCTGGTGTGACCATTACCAAGATTAGTGGTGATGAAGGACGGCTACCCTACGACCCTGCAAAAAATACAGTTAGTTTAAGTGTACAACATTACCTCAATCATATTGGTCGGCCAGATGTAGGAGTAGAAATTGAATTATTTAAGAAAATGCCTATTGGTAGTGGGCTAGGATCAAGCTCTGCTAGTACTGTGGCCGGATTATTTGCGATAAATACGCTAATGGACAGCCCCCTAACTAAAATGGAGCTCGTTCCTTTTGCGATGAAAGGCGAAGAAATGGCCTGCGGATATGGTCATGCAGACAATGTGGCTCCTGCCTTGCTTGGAGGCTTTGTACTAGTAAGAAGCTATGAGCCGCTCGACATCATCAAACTACCATATCCTGAAGAACTTTTCTGCTCTATTGTATTTCCTCAGATTGATGTACCAACACGTGATGCCCGACAGATTATTCGTAGTAAGATCCTGCTTAAAGACGCTGTTGTTCAATGGGGCAATGTTGCCGGTCTGGTTGCTGGGTTATATACTAAAGATATTGATCTGATTGCCAGAAGTATGAAAGATGTGATTGTTGAACCTGTTCGGTCAATTTTGATCCCTGATTTTTATAAACTTCGCGAAATTGCGATTGAAAATGGTGCTTTGAGCTTTGGTATCTCAGGTTCAGGACCATCAGTTTTTACCTTTACCAGGAATGAAGATGATGCACGTATCATCAATGAAAAATTACAAAAACATTTCCTTTGGCTGGATACCGAAAGTATTGCATACCGTTCGCCGATCAACGCCCAAGGGCCAATTATTTTAGATTAATGAATTTATACAGTACTAATAATAAAGATTTGAGGGTACCCTTTAAGGAGGGTGTGTTTAATAGTTTACCCCAAGACAAGGGTCTGTATATGCCGGAAAATATCCCGGTACTTGATCCTGAATTTATCAGAGACCTTCATTTATATTCATTGCCTGAGATTGCATTTCAGGTTTCTAGGTCAATTCTGAATGGTGCTATTCCTGATGATGATCTTCAGCAAATTGTTAATGAAGCAATCAATTTTGAGGCACCGGTAGTAGAGATTTCTGAACAAATCCATGTTCTAGAACTCTTTCATGGCCCATCATTAGCATTTAAAGACTTTGGTGCCCGATTTATGAGCCGGGTTATGGCTTATTTTCTAAATGAAGGCGAGAAGGAATTAAATATTCTTGTTGCTACATCAGGCGACACTGGTGGGGCAGTAGCCCTTGGTTTTCTGGGTGTTGCTAACACAAGGGTAACAATTCTTTATCCCAAGGGTAAGGTTAGTGCGATACAGGAGCTACAACTCACCACCAATGGGCAAAATATTCGTGCTTTAGAGATTGAAGGTACATTTGATGATTGCCAGGCTTTGGTAAAGAGGGCATTTAATGATTCTGAATTGAAGGAGCGATTCCGCCTTACATCAGCCAATTCTATTAATATTTCCAGGCTTATCCCACAGACCTTCTATTATTTTAATGCGTATGCACAACTTCAGCGTCGGGGGTATAGTAAGGTAGTTTTTTCGGTGCCCAGTGGAAATTTTGGAAATATTGGGGCTGGAATGCTTGCCTGGAAAATGGGGCTACCTGTACAACAATTTCTGGCTGCAACAAATGTGAATGATACAGTTCCATCATTTCTACAAACGGGTGTTTATCAGGCAAAACCGTCGGTTCAAACTTGGTCGAATGCGATGGATGTTGGTGACCCAAGTAATTGGGTGCGTATCATGGATCTTTTTGATGGCAATAAGGAAGAACTGAAAAAGATTTTAACAGGCTATAGTTATACTGATGAGGAAACTCTGGATGCCATCAAGCAAGTTCATGCAGACCACGGCTATATCATGTGTCCACATACGGCAATTGGCTGGCTGGCTTTGAAACAATGGATGAATGATCATGCTACAGAAGAGGCTGCCGGTGTATTTTTATCTACTGCTCATCCATGTAAGTTCCCGGATATTTTTTCAGAGGAAATTGCCCTTGAAATTGAAATTCCTGCTCAGGTAAAAAATCTGGAAGAGAAAATTCGGGTTGTTGTAAGTCTTGGGAATGACTTTGAATCCTTTAAGAAGTATCTTTTGGCTACACAATAATGCCTCCCTTTCAGGGTGAAACTATAAAAAAATCGAATCAAGAATAGTGTATATACCCAATGGAAGAAAAAATCTCATCCAAAGGGTAGTCTATTAAAATATCGCTTCTGCAATCTTTTTTGTTGGGCCTGGATTGCTCATGGTATAAAAGTGTAAAACAGGTGCTCCAATTTTCACTAGATCTTTACATTGTGTAATCATGTGCTCAATGCCAACCTCTTTAACTTCCTTTTCAGACTTACATTTTGCAACCGCCTCGCTTAATTCTTCAGGAAGATCAATATGAAATATTTTTGGCAAACTGATCATTTGCTTGGATGATGTGATCGGTTTTAAACCTGGAATAATTGGTACATTGATGCCATTCTTACGACATTGATCAACAAATTCAACATATTTTGAATTATCGAAAAACATTTGAGTTACGATAAATTCAGCGCCCATTTCAACTTTCTGTTTCAGGAAATTAAAGTCTGTTTTCAAATTAGGTGCCTCGAAATGCTTCTCTGGATATCCGGCAACACCAATACAAAATTGGGTTTTATAAGCCGTATCATGATCTTCATGAAGGTAAATTCCATTATTCATATCAACAACTTGCTGCAGAAGCTCGGTAGCATAGGCATGCCCTCCGGGAGTTGGAATAAATCCGGAATCCGCATGGCGGGCATCTCCGCGTAAAACCAACACGTTATCAATGCCAAGGAATTGTAAATCGATCAGTGCATTTTCTGTTTCTTCTTTTGTAAATCCTCCACAGATAAGATGCGGAACTGCATCTACTTTGTATCTGTTCATGATTGATGCACAAATGGCTACTGTACCCGGGCGTTTACGGTAAGAAACTTTTTCAAGTAAACCGCTGTCATGCTGCTTGTATATATAATCCTCTCTATGATAGGTTACATCAATAAAAGGAGGATTAAACTCCATTAATGGATCTATAGCATCATAAATTCCCTGAATGCTCTGACCCTTAACCGGCGGTAGCAGTTCAAAAGAGAAGAGTGTTTTGCCTTTTGCGGCTGCTATATGTTCTGTGATTTTCATTTTTATCAGTTATCTGTTATCAGTTATCAGTTATCAGTTGTCTGTTATCAGTTGTTTGTTATCAGTTGTCTGTTATCAGTTGTTTGTTATCAGTTGTCTGTTATCGGTTATCTGCTGCCGGGTTAGATTAGGTTTATTTTGCTATTTTATTAATTTCTGGTAATATTTGATGAATCCACTCAATAATTTTCTTGTGGTTTCTGTTGATAGCAGAACCTCAATAAGTTTCGTTTCATCAATGTATTCTAAATCAAAGCTAAGATACAATTGAGTTTCTAATTCATAAAGTGATCCTCTTGAGATATGAAAGAATTGAATACTATCTTTTGGATAGTTTCTTCCACAACCTTCAGCAATATTTGATGGTACAGATATTGCGCATCTTCTCATCTGATTAATCAATCCGAATTGTTCCTCTTTTGGAAACGCACTTGTGAGTGAATAAATATCTTTTGAAAGTTTCCTCGCTTCCTGCCAAACATTTAAATCTTTATACCTTTTTTCTGAATCAGCCATTTTGAATAATTGGTTTTGCGAAATAAATTACAAGCAAAATTCAACTTTCGACTAATTACACCTTTAAAACAAAATTTCATACCGTTTACTAATTGTCAATCTGCCGATAACAGATAACAGATAACTCACAACAGATAACTTAATACCCCAAATTTGGACTCAACCACCTTTCCACATCCTCCAGTGGCATATTCTTGCGAATGGCGTAATCTATTACCTGATCTTTATTGATCTTTCCCAATCCAAAATAGCGTGACTGAGGGTGAGCAAAATAAAAACCGCTTACTGCTGCTGTTGGATACATTGCAAAACTCTCTGTCAAATGTATAGTGGTTGCATTTTCTGCATCCAAAATTTCAAATAAAGTTTCTTTTTCGGTATGATCTGGGCATGCAGGATAACCTGGTGCCGGACGGATACCGGTATATTTTTCCTTGATCAGTTCTTCAGAATTTAATACT
>CANKAT010000076.1 GCA_947479815.1 Sphingobacteriaceae bacterium | reverse complement strand
GTTATCCGAACCATGCGTCAAATGCATACCAAAGGTGATATAACAATATCTAGAGGTAAAGTCTTTTGTAAGGATATGACTGAAATCATAATGGCTTAACACTTCCATAGCTATTTTTGAAAAAAAAAGAATGAATACCTTTTTATCAAAATGGCTTAGCATTTCATTTCTGAATCTATTTCTAGTTGCTTTTCTAGGTTTGATACTGAGATATAAGATTGCCTTTTACCTTCCGTTTTTGAATCAGAGATATATTCTGCACAGTCATTCACACTTTGCATTTTCAGGATGGATCACTCAAAGCCTGATGGTCTTGCTAATCTATTACCTAAGCTCAAAAATTGGTGAACAAGTATTTAAAAAATACCGGCCTCTGCTTTATGCAAATCTAATCTGCTCTTATGGTATGCTTATCACCTTTTTGGTTCAAGGCTACGGCTTATTATCAATCAGTTTTTCAACACTTTCAATACTTGTTTCAATTGCATTTACAATTTATTTTTGGGCAGACCTTAGATTGATTCAGAAAAAAGCTACAAGTATTTTATGGTTTAAAGCCGCTTTAGCATTCGGTATTATTTCGTCAATAGGAGCACTCATCCTTTCCTATTTAATGGCCAATAAAACAACTGACCAAAACTGGTATCTGGCTTCAATCTATTTCTTTTTGCATTTTCAGTATAATGGATGGTTTCTGTTTGCTGGAATGGGGCTATTATCCGACAAGCTGGAATTTTTAATTCATGAGCGAAAAAAATTATATGCAATATTCTACCTCTTCTTTTTTGCTTGTTTTCCTGCCTACTTTTTATCCATGCTATGGATACCATTCCCTATAATTATTTACCTAATACTAATTTTAGCTGTTATTTCACAACTCATTGCCTGGGCTATTATGTTAAATATTTTAGTTAAAAATAGAATAGAAATTAGCAAACAATTAAGTCGGCAAGGAAAGACACTCCTGATTCTTTCGGCCATTGCCTTTACCATTAAGCTATTACTTCAATCTGGCTCTATTCATCCAGCTCTAAGTCAGTTATCTTATGGATTCAGACCCATCATAATTGGCTACCTACATCTTGTATTGTTAGGAGTAACCAGTATTTTCATAATTGGATATATTATTTCTTTTAAGTTAATAATTCTTAATAAATTAGTAATAAAAGGCACTATTATCTTTGTAGCTGGTATTATAATCAACGAATTACTATTAATGATACAGGGAGTTACTGCTCTGGGCTATATAGCCATTCCTTACATTAATGAATTACTATTGGGAGCTGCCATGATACTTTTTATTGGCACGATAACTATTTCTTTAGGTAATTTAAGGTCAATGAAATAAAACTTATAGAAAAGAGTATTGAGTATAGAGTATTGAGTATAGAGATAGAATGAAAATATTATTGATTCAAAAAGACAATACCTTGAAAATGATTTTTTTTAACATCATCGGATAATGGTTACCGATCCAGAAATAACTTTCCGCCCTTTTGTTTTGGGATCAATGATATAATAATAAGTCCCCATTGGAAGATCTGTTCCATTCATTTGTCCTTTCCATGGCTGAGCATAACCTTTGAAACTATAGTAAACCACTGAGCCATACCTGCTAAATACCTTCACCGATGCATTCACATAACTTTCAAGGTATTTTATATTCCAGATATCATTAACCCCATCGCCATTGGGTGTAAACGCATTGGGCACTTCAGGCGATTTCAATACTTTAACAAATATGGCATCAACAGAAACACAGCCCTGATCTGAGGTAACGGTTAGAACATAGGTGATATCATCCAAAGGGCTTGCCACTGGATCAAGAATATCATCGCGGCTTAATCCTAAAGAAGGAGCCCACTTGTAGGTGAGGTTATTCCCTGATGCAATTGCATTGAGTTTAACTTCTCCTCCTTCAAGAATAATGGTATCTCTACCGGCAAATAAGGCAGGAGTTGGCATCACCAGTATTTCTCTCGATAGGGAATCTGCACAGCCATTGTTTGCGGTAAACACATATTTAATGGTATGCTTACCCAAGCCTGCCAGAGCCGGACTAAATATCCCACTTGCTGAAACCCCATTTCCTGAATAAATACCAATACCGGCTTGAGCATTCTTTTCGGATGCTTGGGTAAGTTTGAATGGAAGCAATTCCTGGCAAACATCAGGAATTGCTGTAAAAATAACTTCAGGCACTGATTTCAGGGTAATGGTTTGAATTTTTTCATCATTACAAACGCCTCCTGAATAGGCCAGCATTCTTACTATAAATTGCTTACTTGCCGGAGCACTAAAAACAGGATACTGTATTCTGTATTCCTTACCAGGAAAAGGATTTTCGTCAATCAATTTAAAATTAAGATCACCGCCATAATCAAAAAACCATACCACCTTTCCTATGGTCCCAAAATCAACGGTTGATGTATTTCGGAAAACAACTTCCTTATTACTACAAAGTTGGGTGTTATTTAAAACAAGGAAATCTGCTTTTGGGACGGCACCGCTTACCTGAAAAGACTTCACAAGCTTAGTTACACAACCCGATACTGAAGTTACAGTTAAGCTTACCTGGTAGTTACCAGCAATGGTATACTTATGAGTTGGATTTTTTAAAGTTGATGAATTTAAGCTCCCTGCAACAGGATTTCCAAAATCCCATAAATAAGATAAAACTGAAGCATCTGCAATAGTCGAAGAATCTGTAAACTGAGCAAATGAATCTCGTATACAAATTTCAGGAATGCCAAAGTTTGCGATAGGAACTGGATTAATAACAATTGATTTTTCAAACAAAATACTTTCACAACCTTTATCAGTAACAAGCTTCAATTTAACCTGATAAGTGCCTGGTAAAACATATTTATGTGTAAATGGAGCCGCCGAATTCTTTTCTTCAACAGTACTGCCATCACCAAAATCCCAAGTCCATTTTATGATGTTCCCTTCTGCAGTAGATGAAAGGTCTGTAAAAGTTATATCCTTACTTTCACAGGCTGGCAAACTTGTACTAAAATTTACCACCGGAAGGGCAATAATATGAACAGTTTGAGTAGCTACTTCTGATTGGCATCCGGTTTCACCTTCAACCATCAGCTTAACACTATAATCGCCGCTAGCAGCATACTTATGTGTTGGATTTTGGTCTGTAGAGAATTCACTATCTCCAAAATCCCAAAACCATTTTTTTATACTTTTACCGTTACCCTGGCTGGCATCGGTAAAAGTGATAGTAGAATTCACACAAGATTGAAGAGTTGTTGTATATACTGCTGAAGGTTTATTAAAGATTTCAAATTCAAAACTGACAACTTCCAAAGCATTACATCCTGAAGGATTCGGATTAATAGCAACTGCAGTAATTAAATATTTACCTGCTGTTGAATATACAGGATCTGCTTTAGGATAAACATAACTGTAAATGGTTCGACCATCTATGAGCGAAGTTGTGAATGCAGGAGCAGATTGAGTAAATGGCCCATTGCCATCATTCATATCCCAAACAATACTAGAAGTCTGGTATGGAAGCTTAAGCATAAATTTAGATGGTTGGTTTACGCAGCCCGAAGAAATTGATACATTGGATGGAGTTTTGGCGGTGATATTCTGAAATAGATTCTTTACATCAGCACCGGCCAAATAAGCATACGACTCAACAGTACCATATCCGTATGCAATTGCAACAAAGCCTCCATTAGCTATAATTCTATGCTGATCCTGCGAGGTACTAACATCAATAATAACATATGAATACTCAGCATCAATAGTTTTAAATCCAGAAACAGCCACACCATCTACCTTTAATGTTGGAGCGTCTACGGTTTTAAGTATAATATTCAGATAGTATTTATTAATATTTGTTTTCACTCCTGTAACACTTATCAGCTTAGAAAATACAGTTATATCGCTCAAAGTCTGCTCAATTGGATTCAGGATAGTCATTTCAGGATCGCCCGGAAATGTAACAGAAATCTTGTTTGAAGCATTGCAATTTTGTGAAGATTGGTACTGAGCCACCCCTATAGGCCTATCTGCTTTAACAATACTTGGTGTATTTGTAAAATAGGTGATAATACTTCCTTTCCTATACGGATTGGCAAGAGCCGTTCCAAAAGCTGATACAGAACTTCCGTTTACAGAAATATTGGTATTATCTTCTGATACAATGATTCGGATTGCATCAATATTTCCATTTTCAGTATTATAAAAAGGTGCGGTAACAAAATTCTTTCCCCATGCAGAAATTGGAAAAAGTTGCTGGTATAAATTGTCTCCACCGCTTGGAGTTGGTTTCCCTGGAACAGCAACATTCGGACTGGTAAGCGTATTCCCATCTTCGCAAAATGCTGCCCAAGTATTTCCAGAAAAAACTGCTATGGGTTTACAATTACCCAATGTCTTGATAATGGATCCTGAAACATCATTTACTGACTGGTATTGATAAACGTCTCCCTTGTTTAATTTTACTGGGATTTTAAAAGTTGTATTTGCTGTCCTAATGCCGCTAGTGCTGCTAACTGTGGGTGTTATCTCAATTTCTGTATCATCTTCAACAGCCACAATGGTAAATTCAGATTTTGCATTACCACCTTGTGCCCCACCGGTATTTTGATATGAAAAAGCATAATATTCTCTTCCAAGCGATTTAGTTGGTAGTATTAAACTCCCTCCGGTTCTGGCGCTATTAGAAATTACTGCATAAACTGATATAGGGCTACCTGATGTAATGTGAATTCCCTTATTTGTTTCAACAACATCAGAGCTAGCAATATGTAAATCAACAACATTTGGGTCAATAAATACAGGTGTTATAGTATTGGCAGTAATTGTACCTGAGGCAATAGTCTGACCTAGGCCCTCTACCTTATAAGTGGTAGTTACATCTGACGAAAGGAACAAGGTCATTCTTGATACTTTAGCATCAATATGACCTGAATAAGCAACCCAAAAATCAGTTCCTTTATTGGAGGTATTCTGAGCAATTGCAAAAGAAGAAAGGCCGAAAATTAAGCCAAAAATTACTAGTAATTTTCCTGAAAGTTGCTTCAAAATTATTTTTTTTTATTGTTAAAGTCTTTTAAAAAACTACTACTAAAACTACGTGAACAATCGCTAAAGCATTAAAAGTATATGAATCGGAAAATTTAATACTCAAATTATAATTACGAAATCTAGAAAGTTTTGGGTTCAAAATGATTAATCCATTTTGACAAATTTAACGAGTGAAGGTTTATCAATTTGCAATTTCTGTCCCGTTGGTGTTAATTTTCCGCTTGCAGGGTCACGTTTAAATACGATAATTTCGTTTGTAACCTGACTTGTTGAGAGCAGCCAGTTGCCACTTGGGTCAATATCAAATGTACGCGAGCTTTTGCCAAAAGAAGGCTGTTTGCCAACAATACTTAACATTCCAGTTTTTTGATCAATAGAATAAATCGCAATTTCATTTACCGTACTTCTTGTGCTGGCATACAGAAATTTACCATCATCAGAAACATGAATATCTGCACCATGGCCAGGGCCGGCAAAACCATCAGGTAACATCGAAACCGATTGAATTTGGCTCAAATGACCTTTTTTATAGTTGAATGCATACACTTTAGAGTTAATTTCTGTTACTACGTAAAAAAATTTCTTATTCGGATGAAACGTGCTATGTCGCGGGCCGGCACCAGGATCCAAAGTTATGAAAGGCTGTGAAGCTGCCGACAAAGCCATGGGTCTACTCTTTGAATTGAATCGATAAATATTGATCTTATCTGTTCCCAAGTCAGCTGTTAAAACATAGTTATTATCAGGAGATACGACAGCAGAATGTACAAAAGGTTTTTTTCTTGCAATGCTGCTACCCTCATGTTTAATATCTTGAATATCAGAACCCAAGGTACCATTTGATTTAATTGGTAAGGCCGTTATGGAACCTCCGCCATAATTAGCAGCGAACACATAATTTCTGTTGGCATCAACTGAAATATAAGTAGGTCCATTGCCCCCTGAAGGCTGGCTATTTAACAATTGAAGATCACCGGTTTTTGGATTGAATGCCAATGCACTGATCTTGCTCTCCTTTGATTCTGTAACGGAATAAACAAATTTTCGATCCGGAGAAACTGCAAAATAGGCAGGACTTTCAAGAACTACTTTTGACTTATAGGTAATAGCTCCATTCTGACTATCAAACTCATAAACATAGATTCCTTCACTTTTTCCAGGAGATGTATACGTTCCAACTAACAGATGGTACTTCTCATTTTGTGCAAATACGCTTGATGAGAGCAGTATTAAAACAAAAAAAATTGTAATTTTTCTTAATTCCATTTTCTGTATTAATTTATAATGAAATAAAAGTAAGATAAAAATCATTTTTCTTCATCTTAATTGAAAAGGAAAATAGTTTAACCCAAATAACTAATCAATTCAGCAAATGCTATGAAATACTATTTGCAACATGCTATTCATTCTAATTTTTTCTATTATGACCTATTGAGACTAAGTCTATGAAATAATTTCTGAGCCTCTACAGATATAATTAATTTATTTTATATTTATGGGTACGTACACATTCAACTTATGAGAATAAAAATTAGTTTCTTCCTTGTATTAAATACGCTTGTATTGTTTCACGCTTACTCCCAAAAAACAGTAGAAGTAATTCCACTGTCTGATAAAAGCGGATTTACAGTTAAAACTTCTACCAAAAACTTGGGTAATGGATTTTATGATCATGGTGTTGCTTCACCAATAAGCAACCACCGTGGTGTAGTCTCAACAGTTGATGGAGATGGAAAAAATGTGGTACTAGTTTGGCTTTTTGATCATCGAGGTGGATATTCTTTATTGATGATCGATGCAGAAAGTGGAAAAAGTGAAGAGTTCCCCATAACATTTGACCCAAAACAGGATACGCCTTATGCCTCCATCCTATCTAGAGATAATAAGTTTTATACCTTGTTTAGAGACCATTTTGTTGAATTCGACCCGGTAAAGAGAGCGTTTACGTTCACAGGAGAAACAATGTCCCAAATGGCGATGTCTATGACAGAAGATGACCAGGGTAATATATGGTCAGTAACCTACCCAAACAGCGGAATTGTTTCTTTTAACCCTAAAACCAACACGTTAAAAGATTACGGGTATGTGCACAGCGAAAACTGGAGACAATACCAACGCTCCATTGCAGCCGATGACACTGGCTGGATCTATTTTGGCCTGGGTAATGCCTCCAGCCAGATCCTATCTTTTAATCCTCAAACTGGAAAATCGGAAGGAATATTGCCTCAAAATGAACGGAAGCTAGGCACTGCCTCTGTATACAGGGATGAAAATGGCAAAGTATATGGCAGAACTTTAGAATCTACTGAAAATGAGTGGTATGAACTTTATAAAGGAGAAGCCAAAAAAATAGGCGAGCATAAAGTACAAAAGCCAAAAAAATACATTAGCGGTGCACAAGGCCTGTTTTACAGAAACTTCCCAGATGGTACCATTTTAAAAGACCTGGATCTAGTCAATCGAATACTTATCACCGAAAATCCGAATACTAAGGCTTTAAATAAAGTTAGTTTTAACTATACCAGTGATGGTGCAATAGTTATGGGTGTTGGTACCGCGCCAGATGGGACAATAGTTGGTGGAACAGCATTCCCTATGCGGTTTTTTAATTACGATCTTAAAAAGGACAAATGGATTAACCGGGCAGCTTTAGGACAGTTCAATGCGCTAGTCAACCAGAACAAAAAAGTATATTTCGGCGTCTATTCAGGCGGCCATCTGATTGAGTGGGATCCGTACAAACCATGGATAGCTACCAGCCTAACCAACAAAACATCTAATCCGGTTCACTTAACTACCGTCTCTCCTACACTAATCCGTCCGTATCGTATCATTTCGCATACCGACGAAAAAACAATCATCATGGGAGGCACTCCACAGTATGGTGCTACGGGTGGTGGCTTGTTATTTTATGATAATGAAGCTAAAACCAGAGTCCTTTTATCAGATTCGGCTGTGGTTATTAACCAAAGCAGTATGAGCCTGGTTCCTTTACCAGATGGTAAACTTTTAGGTGGCACAACCACATCACCCGGAACAGGTGGTGAAAAAAAAGCAAAAGAAGCTTTATTATACATCATGGATATGCCAAGCAAGAAAATAGAATGGCAGTTTGCCGCATTCCCTGGTGCTCAGGAATACAGTGAAATGCGTTTGATGCCTGGTGGTTTAGTTTATGGCATTGCCGATAAAAAAACGTTTTTCGTTTTCGATCCGAAATCTAAACAGATAACCCATACCAAAGATATAGCCGCCGAATACGGTCCTACAACCGCAGAGCAGAGCCCCAGAATCTTTGTCAATGGGCCAGCAGGAGAATTATATATTCTTTTCGGGCAGGGAGCTATCGTGCAAGTTATGCCCAATACCTATGAAATGAAATTAATTGCAACAGCTCCGAGACCGATCAAAGCAGGAGGCGATTATGCCGATGGAAGAATTTTCTTTGTTAGCGGTTCTCATCTAATGAGTTATAAACTGAAATAAGATGACATTCAATAATATTATCAATAAATCTATGAAACGAATAGTTTCCTTATCACTAAGCATTCTTATTCTATCGGCCCTTTCAATCAACGTGCATGCCCAAAGGCAGTATGGAGGATTTTATACCCGTGAAAAAATTCAAAATCTTAGAAATAATTGCAATAAATACGATTGGGCGAAGGAATTGAAAAATTCTGCTATCAATAATGCGAAAAACTTTGCCAATAAAAGTGATGATGAAATATGGTCATTGGTACCCGGACAAAATACGCCACGCGGTATTGACGTAACCCTCGACCGAATTGCAAAAGGCCCTAAAGTGTTGGGTTGTTTAAAATGCGGACTGGATGTACTCAAATTTGGAAATTATCCCTATGAACCTGAGTTTGAAAATAAACCATGGAAGCTCACTTGCCCATCCTGTAAAAGCGTATTTCCTACAAATGATTTCGGTAAATTTTATGCGAGTGCACTTGATGAAAGAGGGCAATTTGATGCATCCAAAGGCGATAAAAGTTTGTTATTCAATACAGCACATCCCGACCCATCAGACCCATTGCATACCTATGGCGTTGATGATGGATATGGATACCTAGACCAAAATGGTCGTGCCCACCGCTTCATCGGATATTATGTCTGGAAGAAATGGGATTATATCAGCAAAGGGCTAGCGGACCTTGCAGAAGTTTATTTGTATACCGGCGATAAGATGTATGCACGCAAAGCCGCAATTATTTTAGACCGCATCGCTGATGTTTATCCTGAAATGGACTGGAAACCTTATGCCGATAAGGGATGGTATCATTCAGACGGTGGACGCAATATGGGTAAAATCCATGGCTCCATCTGGGAAACCCAAATCATCACATCTTTTGCTGACTCGTATGATAAAATTATAAGTGGTACTGTTGACAACAGCGAATTATACAGCTTCCTGAAAAAGCAATCTAAAAAATATACTATCGGAAATAAAGGAACCAGGGAATTGTTAATGCAAAATATCGATGACGGACTTCTAAGAACCGCATACAAAGCTGTTTTGTCAACCCATATTAGGGGTAATCAGGGAATGCATCAGTTAACTCTTGCAACCTGCGCAATTGCCCTTGATTCGCAACCCGAAAGTAATTTATGGATTGATTGGATTTTTGCAGCCAATGGAGGAAATATTCCTGGACTGATGATTACAACATTCGACAGAGATGGCACCTCAAATGAAGGTGCTCCGGGCTATACCCTGATGTGGGGTCGTTTGATTACTCAGGTTGCTGAACGTCTGCAGGGCTATCCGGCTTATACAAAACATAATATTATTACGGAATTCCCGCAGTTCAATACTACGTTTCTTGCGGCCTATAGGATGGCAGCCCTTGGTATAGCCATTCCAAATATGGGGGATAGCGGCTCAACAGGAACAGTAAGCAATAGTTATGCCGACCCCAAATTTATTGCCAAGGGATATATTTTCACCAAAGATCCTGAATTTGCAAAAGCTGCTTACCTATCCAATAAAAATTCAGCTGATAAACTTGGCAGAGACATCTTTTCCGAAGATCCAGATGCAATCAGCAAAGAAATACAAAAAATAGCTAAGCCCCTTGGTTTGAGACCACAGGGAGGATATTTAATGAGTGGCTTTGGGCTTGCCTTACTGGAAAACGGAATAGGAAACAGCGGAGTTGCAATAGCAAATAATTTTGGCAGAACCATCATGCATGCGCATCCCGATCTGATGAACTTTGACCTTCTTGCTTTTGGCAAGTGGCTTGCACCAGATCATGGATATCCTGAATTTGCTACTAAAATACCTAGTAATACGGATTGGACAGGAAGTACTGTTGCTCATAATCTGGTATTTGTCAATGAAAAGCCTCAAAAAGAAGTATGGGGTGGGCATACCAAATTATTTAAACAAATAAAGGGCTTCGGCGTATTTGAACTTGATGGCCAAAAAGCCTATCCCGAAACAAAAACCTACCAAAGAACCATGTTCCTGGTAGATGCAGAATCAGGCGAAAACAATTCTTATATTATTGATATTTTCAAGGTAGAAGGCGGAAAAGATCATCTGTATAGCTTCCATGGCCCGCCAGGAGAGATCAGCAATACGGGTCTGCGGTTAACCGAACAAAAAACCGGAACCTATGCCGGCGAGAATATTGAGAAAGGAACTTCGGCTAATGGTTTTCCACAGGGTTACTCCTTTTTTTATAATGTAAAAAGAGACCTGAATCCACCTGCAAATAGTATCATCGACTGGAAAGTTGAGACCGGTTATAGAGGATTAAAAGCAGATGAAAATATACATCTTAGAATGCATTCCTTAACACAGTCAGATGACATTGCTTTAGCAGACGGAGACCCACCACAAAATAAACCTGGCAATCCTAAGAAACTGGGTTATGTGTTAATGCACCGTAAGGGTGAAAACCTCAACAGTACCTTCATTTCTGTGCTTGAACCTTACAAAGAAAAACCATTTATTAAATCTGTAAAACGTATTGAAAATGGTAATGAGTCGCAGATAGCACTTGAAATTGAGCTTAGCAATGGAAGTATTGATTACGTGCTTTATAATCCGGATACAGAAAAATTAATGAAGATAGCAGATAGCATCACTATGACAGGCAATATCGGCTTCATTAGGAAACAGGATGGTCAGGTAGTAAAATCTTTGATCATTAACGGTAATTCATTAAGTCATGGAAGCATGACTCTTAAATCTGCTGGACAGATTAGGGGCAAAATAGTTGAGATGAATAAGAATCCTTCAGGCAGCGGGTGGGTACTCGTAGATCAGATCCTGCCAGAAAATGGTAGCCTGAACGGCGAACAACTTGTTATTGCCAATAAAGGCGAAAGAGATGCAACATATACCATCAAAAGCATTAAGCGTGAAGGGAAATACAGTAAAATTGAATGCGGTCCAATAACTTTTGCCATCGGCTTGAAAAATTCGGTAGCGCAAAATTCAACAGATCCATACGCCAACTACATCTATGAATTTGAGGAAGGTGATTCATTCACTATATCAGCTCATAACGAATGGTCATCTAAAAAATAAAAATACGGTATGTCGACAAAAAATTTTAACAGAAGACAATTTGTAGCGGCAGCCTCACTTAGTTCCCTGTCTGCACTATACATTGGCAAGCCGGCTTTAGGAGCTGAATTAAATTTAGAATACGATTCTGCAATAAAGGAAAAACCTACCTGGAAAAAGATAGGAAATGTAGTTTATGGTGCCAAAGCGGATGAAACCGGACCTATCGGTGGCGGTAAAGGTTATCAGAATATAATTACTTCAGGCGATTACACGGTAGATAGCCTGGAATCACTAATTGATGCATTGGCAAAAGCCAAAGCCGGGCAGGTAGTGTTCATACCCGGAGATAAGATTATAGACATGACAACCTTTATCTATAT
>CANKAT010000075.1 GCA_947479815.1 Sphingobacteriaceae bacterium | reverse complement strand
TTACTTCAGGCGATTACACGGTAGATAGCCTGGAATCACTAATTGATGCATTGGCAAAAGCCAAAGCCGGGCAGGTAGTGTTCATACCCGGAGATAAGATTATAGACATGACAACCTTTATCTATATCGATAAGATCATGCTTAAGATTCCGGAGGGAGTTACACTGGCAAGCGATAGAGGGTATAATGGCTCAGAGGGAGCACAGATCACGAGTGACAGTCTCGATACACCCGGAATGATCCTGATCAATGGAGCTAATGTCAGGATAAGCGGTATCCGTTTACAAGGCCCAAATCCAAAACGATATTTAGACCACCATAAACGTGCATTTGGTCCAGGAGGCCCTGGTCATTCTTATTATTATAAATTCCCAACTTCCAATGGGATCATTTGTAAATTTCCTGACTTAGAAGTTGATAATTGTATCATAACTGCTTTTGCACATGCTGGGATAAATCTTCAGGCCGGTACTAGACATCATATACATCATAACCTAATTCACCGTTGTCAGTATAATGGACTTGGTTACGGAGTGAGCCATGATAAGGCAAGTTCAACCATAGAATTTAATCAGTTCAATGAAAACAGACATTCATTGGCAGGAACCGGTAGTCCAGGCTGTGGATATATTGCCCGAAACAATGTTGACTTAGGCATATCCCTAAGCCACATTTTTGATATGCACGGCGGCCGCGACAGAAAAGACAATACGACCATTGCAGGCACTACCATAGAGATTTACAATAATACCTTCTATTCAGCACAAAGAGCTGTGGTGATTCGTGGAATTCCGCAAGACAAATGTGATGTGCATCATAACTGGATGCCAACTCACCAAGATGCAGCTGCAGCAGTCAGAGCTGAAGAAAAAACATATTCCACAAATAATCTGTATACCGACGGAAAGGTTTCCTGATCTGTATAATTTAATTAATTTAGAAAGCTCTTCCGCTTGAGTGGAAGAGCTTTTTTATTCCTTTGAAAGCCTATTGATCAAAATTTACTAAATCCATTTTTACAAATTTCAGCAAATGAAAAAAATTAACATAGGTTCCCTTTTTAATGTTTTTACAGTAGTGTTAATCGTGTTTTTAAGTACAGTATCTTACGCTCAGGAAAAAAAAGAGCTAACTATTGTCACCTTTGGTAATTCAACCACAGCCCCACGTAAAGGGATTGAAAAAGTTTATGCTGTGCGTATCCATGAAGGCCTTATCGAAGCCGGCATTCCAAATCAAGTGATCAACTCAGGCATCGGCGGCAGCCATACCGGCTCAATCAGGGATAATGACAAAGGAAAAGTTGAACATGGAATGGATCGTTTTGAAAAAGCGGTATTAAGCCATCATCCAGATTGGGTCACACTGAACTTCGGATTAAATGACGCCTATCAGGATAAAGGAGAAGGAACCAGCTCACGCATCCCCCTTGAAAAATATATCGCAAACCTGACCTATTTTATTACAGAGATCAAAAAGATTGATGGTAAAATTATTCTTCTGACCCCCAATCCGCTGAGTTCAAAACTGGAGCAGTTTCGCCACGAAAGATTAAAACTTTACAAGGATGCGGTCATCAAACTCGCAAAATCTGAAAATGTGGAGCTGATCAATTCATGGAAATTATTTCATCACTATGCTAAAAATGACCCAAAGGGAATGGAAGGTTTATTACCAGATGGCACACATCCAATGGATACCGGTCATCAACTTATTGCCGAAAAGATTATAAAAATAATTAAGAAGAAAAGTCGCTGAGTTTTAAAGTCGAAACATCTTCTTTGCGTTAAAGTACAAGATTTTACGCTCAATTTCTTTGCTTGCAGATAGCTTTTTAATGGCAGCAATAGTTCCAGCGCCCTGACAGGCCGGTCCATGACCTGCATAATCATCACAATCACTTCCATAAAGTAATTTATCCTGATGCTTACTTAAAAAGATACGGGCATGATCTTCATCTCTAGTCAGGGAACTTAATCCTGAACCTCCTGAAATATCTCCATACATATTCGGATAATCACTCATTAAGCGATCTGTTAATCCCCCAGGGCTAACCTTCCCTCTTGGATACAGCACATTTTGATCGGGATGGTTCTTGTCAATATTAGCCCAGAATGTTTGTGAATGTCCTAGAAAATTAACCTTAGGATATTTTTCAAGCATTTTATGAAAGCGCTCAAAACCACGGTTATACATATTATACTGCCAGTGCATGAGTACAGGCACATCATATTCCTGAGCCAGCTGGTAGATCTTTTGCATCTCTTGCGAATCACAGTCTACATTGAATTTCAATTCACCGATCACCTTGGCACCCAGCTTCAGATACTTTTCAATCTCTGGAATAGCCCCAGGAAAATCAGGGACCTCACAAGCACCAAAAAGCATTTCTGAAGAATGTTCACTAGCATATTGATAACAGGTTTCATTACCCCCAGCCTTAACTTGCAAACCATTACTCACTCCATAATGAGTTGAACCATAGTTCAAGGGCCTGCCAGCAGGAAGAAGTATAGTAGTGGTCACACCCATCATTCGCTGATGCGCAAGCATTTTTTCCTGACTCCTACCTGCATAATCAGTATGCTGATGAATATCAATAATCGGTTCAGAAGCCTGAAGTTCTGCACCATTGAGTTTTAAAGTATAACCCGCAAGCAGTAAACCTGTTCCTGTAATAAAATGACGACGGTTGATTCTATTTTTGATTTCCATATTAACGTTTACCTACCCAATTTACATAATATAAAACAACATGGCGACTTACGAAATCACCTCACCGAGCGCAAAGTGTTTTCGTCAGTCACATGTAAGAAGGCGACTAACGAATTTATCTTGCATAATGCCTATGTAAATTCGTAAGTCGATCGCTATCGGGTCTTAATTTACAGATATTAACACTAAAATAATCAAATCTTGATTAACTTTAAACTCTCAAATAAAACCATGAAAGCAATTAAAGCATATGCCGCCCTAAGTGCGGAAAAACCCCTAGAACCCTGGCAGATTGATCGTCGTGAACCTGGCTCTGATGATGTAGAAATCGAAATTCTGTTTAGCGGAGTATGCCATTCTGATATACATACCGCAAGGAATGAATGGCATGGAACGGTTTATCCGGTTGTTCCAGGGCATGAAATTGTTGGCAAAGTAACCCGTGTGGGAAATGCTGTCAGCCGATTTAAAATTGGCGACATAGTAGGAGTTGGCTGCTTCGTTGATTCTTGCAGACAGTGTAGAAATTGCAAGGATGATCAGGAACAATATTGTGAAAATGGACATACACAAACGTATAATTCTTATTCACAGGATAAAAAAACAATAACTCATGGTGGATACTCCAGCCATATTGTTGTTACTCAACATTTTGTACTTAATGTTTCCGATAAATTACCATTGGCAAATGTAGCCCCTCTTTTATGTGCAGGTATCACCACCTACTCTCCTTTAAAACACTGGAATGTAAAAAAGGGAGATAAATTGGCAGTATTGGGCCTAGGCGGGCTTGGTCATATGGCGGTTAAAATAGCTTCATCAATGGGAGCAGAAGTAACGGTATTAAGCCGATCAAAAGGTAAAGAAAAGGATGCTGAAAGATTAGGCGCAAGTCATTTCAAGATCACTTCTGATCCTACAAACATGAAAAACTTGGCCGGAAGTTTTGACTTTATCATCGATACAGTTTCAGCAGCGCATGATTACAATCAATACCTTGCCCTACTGAAAACAAATGGAGTAATGGTACTTTTAGGTGCCCCTCCAAATCCTTCAGAGGTTTCAGCATTTCAGCTTATTGGTGGCCGCCGAAGTCTGGTTGGATCATTGGTAGGTGGCATCAAAGAAACCCAGGAAATGCTCGATTACTGTGCTGATCATAACATAAGCTCAGATATTGAACTAATAAATATGAATCAGATCAATGAAGCATACGAAAGAACACTTGCCGGTGATGTACATTATCGTTTTGTAATCGATATGAAATCACTAAATTGAGCTTGATTAAATTTAAACCCAAATTACCTATTATTAGATTAAAAATTAACATTCAAAAGATTGATCATGACTAAAAAAATGCCTTTTCTAATAAGTGCAATAGCGCTTATCTTCACCGCTTTAAGCAATCAAGCCTATTCACAGGATAGCAGCAAAGATCCTGTAGAAAAACTTGCTCCTAATAGTACATACCCATCTGCCTTTGCAGGTCAGACAAGAATTGCAGGCGTAAAAACCAAGGCTGCAATTCAATCAAAAGTGCTTGTAAACGGGCTTAAAAGACCATGGGGAATGACGGTATTGCCTGATGGAAGGCTTTTGATCACTGAAAAAGCTGGAGTCATGAAAATTATCACAACTTCAGGAACAGTAAGTGAACCGATTACCGGTTTACCAGAAGTAAACTCTGCCGGACAAGGAGGCTTATTGGGACTCACCATAGACCCTGATTTTACAAAAAACAGAATGGTTTACTGGTCATTTTCTGAAAAATCAGCTTCAGGAAACCTAACTGCAATCGCCAAAGGAACACTGTCATCAGATGAAAAAAGAATAGAAAACGTGACTGTGATCTACCGTGCAAATCCGGCACATCCAAGTACCTCACATTATGGTGGAAGAATTCTGGTTGATAAAACCGGTAATTTATTGATCACAACCGGCGAACGCTCTTCATTAGAAACCAGACCTCAGGCCCAGTTTCTGACCTCGGCTAATGGAAAAGTAATCCGCATCACTAAAGATGGCAAGCCTGCTCCGGGAAATCCATTTCTAAACAATCCTGAAGCTAAACCTGAGATCTATTCATATGGCCACCGAAACGTTCAAAACCTAGCCTTTCATCCGGTAACGGGCGATATTTGGACCGCTGAATTTGGACCTAGAGGTGGTGATGAGTTAAACCTAATCAAACCAGGCAACAACTATGGCTGGCCAATTATTACCTACGGTATTGAATATAGCGGTGCTAAAATAGGCGATGCCATTCAGCAGAAAGAAGGAATGGAGCAGCCTGTGTATTACTGGGATCCGGTAATCTCTCCAAGCGGAATGTCGTTCTATAGCAGTAACACTATTCCTGAATGGAAAAATAACCTATTCATTGGCAGTCTGAGTGGAATGCATGTTCTTAGACTGGTTATAAAGAATAATAAAGTTATTGGCGAGGAAAGACTTCTTGCCGATCAAAAACAACGTTTCAGATCAGTAATTGAAGGTAAAGATGGTGCATTATATGCCATCACAGATGAAGGAAGATTATACAGGCTAGGAAAATAAAAAAGCAATTTTTTTATTAACTAAAACAATCATATTCACTAACAGGGATCGGTTTTATACCAATTCCTGTTTTTTTATGCCTGTATACAAGGTTAAGCATTCAAAATTATTGGCAAAATTGATGATATTTAATTCTTTAATTAGATATTAGTTTAATAAACAAATCACGAAAAAGCTAAATGCTAATTCAGACTATCAGAATGAGATCAACCCTGTCCAAATTATCAAGCTTATTTACTTTACTTATTTTTCCGCTTGTACTATTTTCACAGGAAAATAAATTCATAACCTATACTCAAGATTTGAGCGGAACTGATCTAAAATTTGACATGGTCGCTATTCCTGCTGGTGAATTTTTAATGGGCAGCCCTGAAAATGAAGCTGGCAGGCGCCCAGATGAAGGCCCTCAGCATTCTGTAAAAATTAGTGCTTTTTGGATCGGTAAACATGAAGTTACCTGGGATTTTTTTGAACCATTCGTCTATAAAAATCAGGAAATTCGTCGAAGTACGCTTCCGTTAACGCAAGAGGTTGATGCATTAACCCGGCCAACAAGACCCTATGTGGATATGACATGGGGTATGGGGAAAGAAGGATTTCCAGCTATCGGAATGACCCACTACGCTGCTGTTCAATTCTGCAAATGGCTCTACACCAGAACAGGTATATTTTACAGACTACCAACCGAAGCCGAATGGGAGTATGCCTGCCGTGCACAAACTAAAGGCCCATACTCCATAGTCGAAGGTTCAAAACTGGATGAATATGCATGGTATAGTGATAATAGTGATAACAAAACACATCCAGTAGGGAGTAAAAAGCCAAATGCATGGGGTCTTTATGATATGCATGGAAATGTAACAGAGTGGACCATTGATCAATACAAGGCAGATACTTATAGCGCGTATAAAAATACCACTACTCTCAATCCATTAGTTCAGGCAGAAACATTATACCCGCATGCAGTGCGTGGCGGATCTTATGAAGATTCAGCCAGTGCCCTTCGCTCTGCAAGCCGCAGAGGTTCCAATCCGGAGTGGAAAAAAATTGATCCACAAATACCAAAAAGTAATTGGTGGCTAACTGGAGGCACATTTGTAGGCATCCGTCTTGTACGGCCTCTTGTACCGCCTAGCAAAGAAGAAATTCTAGCATATTACAATCGAGAACCTATAGCTGATTATTAAATCAAATTATTCATAACATGAAGAACAAAAATTCTGAAACTAACGACAGGAGGGATTTTTTAAAAACCTCAGCCATCCTCACAGGAGGCGCCTTACTTGGTAGTATTCCTCTTGCAGGCGCCTATGCATCAGGATCAGACACCATAAAAATTGCACTGATAGGTTGCGGTGGTCGTGGAACCGGCGCTGCATTTCAGGCGCTGAGCACCAAGTATAATTTAAAATTGGTTGCTATGGCAGATGCATTTCCCGATAAACTCGACAAATGCTATAAAGCCTTACTTGCAAAATATGGTGCTGAAAAAGTAAGCGTTCCTGATGATAAAAAATTTGTAGGTTTTAATGGGTATAAACAAGCAATAGCTGAAGCTGATGTAGTTTTACTGGCAACTCCTCCGGGATTCAGACCTTCACATTTTGCGGAGGCCGTAAAACAGAATAAGCAGATTTTTATGGAAAAACCTGTTGCAACTGATTCTCCAGGTATTCGTAGTGTGCTGGCAACTGCAGAAGAAGCCAAACGTAAAAAGTTAAACGTAGTAGTTGGTTTACAGCGTCATTATCAAAAAAACTACATCGAATTAATGGATCGTGTGCATCAGGGCGATATAGGCGATGTAATTTCCGGTCAGGTTTACTGGAATAGTGGTGGCGTTTGGGTAAACCCTCGTCAGCCTAACCAAACTGAAATGGAACATCAGATGAGAAACTGGTACTATTTCAACTGGCTTTGTGGTGATCATATCGTTGAACAGCATGTTCATAATATTGACGTAGCCAATTGGGTAAAAAATAAATACCCTGTATCTGCTTATGGAGCAGGCGGGCGCTTCCTGCGTAATGGAAAAGAGCATGGTGAGATTTATGATAACCATTCTGTTGAATTTGTTTATGACGATGGAACCATCATATCAAGTCAATGCCGCCATTTTACAGGTGGAGCAAACCGAGTAGATGAATCTTTCCAGGGAACAAAAGGAAAGGTGTATTTTGACTCTAATAACAAAGGAAAAATCTGGGATCATAAAGGCAAGGTTTTGGTAAATTATGAAGGTAAAAATGATGCAAACCCGTATCAAACCGAGCATGATGAACTATTTGCGGCAATTACTGCTAATGAATACAAGTTCGCAGATGCTGAAAATGCTGCAAAAAGTACGATGACTGCAATTATGGGTCGTTATGCTACCTACTCAGGCGATATCATTAAATGGGATGATGCATTAAACTCTCCAATTAGTCTGTTCCCAGAACGCTTAGCATGGGATGCGATGCCAAAGGTATTACCTGACGCGAAGGGAAATTATCCATTTGCAATTCCAGGAGTAACCAAGGTAATTTAATACTATAAGACTGATCATTCAAAATAAAAACGATATGAAAAGAAGTGAATTCATAAAAAGCTCCACCTTATTTGGACTTTCTCTTGCTGGGGCGAGCACTGCGTTTGGATCAAATTTAAACAAGCCAGCGAATGCAGAAAAAACCTTTAATTTAAACTATGCTCCGCATGCAGGTATGTTCGCAGCTCATGCCGGAGATAATTTTATTGATCAAATCATGTTCATGCATGATCAGGGCTTTAGAAGTATTGAAGACAATGGCCTCGTAAAACGCCCACTTGCTTTACAAGAAGAAATTGGCAAAACCCTAGCAAAACTGGGCATGACCATGGGTGTATTTGTAGTAGATAAGGGAGGCAATGGCGCTAATACGCTAGCTGCTGGCAAACAAGAATATATTGATATTTTCCTAAATGGATGCCGCCAGGCAGTTGAAGCAGCAAAACGCGTCAATGCAAAATGGATTACCGTAGTTCCTGGAGATTTTGAACGGACTCTTCCAATTGGAATTCAAACCGGAAATGTGATTGAAGCCTTAAGACGTGGAGCAGAAATTTTTGAACCCCATGGACTAATCATGGTGCTTGAACCATTGAGTGATACCCCTAACCTATTCCTACGCAATGCTGATCAAACTCATATGATCTGTAAAAGCGTTAACAGCCCTTCCTGCAAGATTCTCTATGATATTTACCATATGCAGAGAAACGAAGGAAATTTGATCCCAACCATGGAAAAATGTTGGGATGAGATAGCTTACATTCAAATTGGAGACAACCCAGGAAGAAAAGAACCTACAACTGGCGAGATCAATTATCGTAATTTGTTTAAATACATAGATAGCAAAGGCTATAAGGGCGTTCTTGGTATGGAGCATGGTAATTCGCTTCCTGGGAAAAACGGAGAGCTTGCCTTGATAAAAGCCTATAGAGAAGTGGATAATTTTAAATAAATCAGGAGTTATTTTTACCAGGAGTTATTTTTAAATACCTCCTGGTAAAATTGAACTAATTTACCTTTCTCTTTAATGCTATAAATTTTCTATCATTTGATCGTTAAAATATACCTTTTAATGGATTTGATTCCATATAATAGTTAAATAATAAAAAATACGCACTCTCTTTTTATCCTTTTGTACCAGCCAGGTATAAATAAGATCGGCATTTTCGCCATCGTCCTAAATCAATCATATTAGGAACATTAATACAGTCATTTACATTAGGTAATTTTATCATTTTAAGGAAAAAGCCTCATCCAATAGCCTTGAAAATAGAAAATATGTAACTTTGATTTAATTCTAAAAACACAATCACATTTCAGAATATGAAATCAATCCTTAGAATTTGTATAGTATTCGTCCTATTTTCTTGTAAGCAAAATACAGGTGAAAATACAGGGCCAATCGAACAAATTAAATTTGTAAACTATTTAAAAGTGCTCAGAGATACAGTGAACGTATCTGAACAAAACAAGTTGCTTCGAAGTATTCTATTAGAAAAAGGAATATCTTCTTCTAAAATCTATGTTAAAGACAGCCTACAAATGAAATTTAATTCCTGGCAAGCTATAGTTCTGGATATTATTGACAAGCAGGCGAACACAGAAATAAATGTGGGTATCACATTAGATCCAACAAATAAATCAGCCCAAAAATCGATCGTATTAAGCACTTTGGTAGATCAGTCTGAAAAAGCACTATTTCAAGGCCTAAAAGCTGGAGACGACGTAAAAATCAGCGGAATTTTCATTGAAAAGAAAGGATTCATCGATATAGACAATTACAGCGATTATAAGTTCTCTAAAAATGTATTTGACAATCCTGAATTCAAAACAAAATTTTTGAAAATAGAAAAGTTATAAATCTTGGTAAGCTATTTAATTTTTTATGAGTTTATGGCTACTCAGAAACTGAAAAGCCAAATTCCATTCTTCAAAATAGAACGTAAATTTTATTAAAATTTAGAACCAAAATCCCATAAATCAGCCATCATCACCTCATGAATGAAGTTATCTTAAAACACCTAAAAACCTTTGAAATGATCGGTGTGATCATGAGGATAATAAGTTTTACACTGGTTAGCTGGCTTGGCCCCGAAAGCCCATTTCTTTTTGTCTGGATTTTTAATACCCTTGATGCATTCCTGCTTTCCTGGTGTGCCATCCTTAAAAAAGATAGAGCATACACCGTATTGAATCTGTTCTGGATTCTGGTTGGAATTGTAGGTATACTCAGGGCCAGCGGACTATTGCACTAAATAAATATTTGATCCAGTAGAATATTTCGATTCTACTTTTTTCATTTTTGATCCTATATTTTTTTACCTTGTTTTGATTTACACAACATGATATATTTTCAGAATGAAAAATAATAAGGAAAAAAATACAACTATCTCAAGACTTAGCTTTTTAAAAAATACCGGTATTGTCGCAGCAGGATTAACTTTTATGCCTAGTTTGGTTAGCTCAAAGCTTAGAAATAGCTTGTTGAGTTCAGGCTTAGCTACCGGAAATATCATTGATTACCAGATAATAATCCCATCACTGGTTAGCTCCATAGAAAATCAAGCAGCCCAACAACTTCAAAAATATCTATCTAAAATATCTGTAAAACCCATTCCAATTGCAGAAGAGGGAAAGACAGTGGTTACCAATGGCATATATCTTGGCGAAACAGAATTTGCCAAGGCAAATGAGATCAATTTCAATCAGCTACCTGAAGCAGGTTTTATTAATAAAACTAGCGGCAACAATTTTATCATTGTAGGTGGGTCAAAAAAGGGATTACTTTTCGGAGTGTATGATCTATTGGAAGGTTTAGGATTCAGAAAATATTCTACTGAAGATGCTACAAGCCCGAAGATGAAATCATTCGAACCGGAACAGGGAATAAAAACTTATGAGCCGCTGATAAAATACAGAACAACGTCTTATAGCCAAATGGCAGATCAGGAATATTCAGACTGGCATAAACTCTCATCAAGAGATGACTGGGGATTATTTGTACATACATTCAACACGCTTGTACCGCAACAAATTTACGGTAAAACTCATCCTGAGTATTATTCACTGATCGCTGGCAAGCGACAACCAGGCACCCAACTTTGTCTTTCGAATCCGGAAGTATTGCAAGTATTGGTTGAAAGCCTTAAAAATAAGATACAACAAAAACCTGCCTCTACCTATTGGTCTGTAAGCCAGGATGATAACGACAGATACTGCCAATGTGATGCTTGTAAAGCATTAAATGAAAAATACGGAAAAGTTCCAAGTGGATCTATCATTTACTTTGTAAACCAGGTAGCCAAAGAATTCCCGGATAAAATCATTTCGACCCTGGCTTACTGGTACACCAGGAAGGCTCCTAAAAATATTGAAATTGAGTCGAATGTAAATATTATGCTCTGCAATATTGAAAGCAGTCGTCAAGCACCTGTATTTACTACTGACCCTGCATTTTCAAATGATCTAAGAGACTGGGGAGCACTTTCAAAAGATATCCTGATCTGGGATTATAATATTCAGTTCACCAATTACATTTCACCTTTCCCAAATCTATATACCTTAAAGCCGAATATTAAATTCTATACCGATAATCAGGTCAAAGGTTTGTTCATGCAGGCAAATGATGAATCGGCAGCTGAAATGGCCTTGCTTCGATCCTACCTGATCAGCAAACTCATGTGGAATCCGGATGCAGATGACAAAGCAATCATCAATGAATTTCTTACCGGCTATTTTGGTGCAGCAGCTCCATTTATACTTCAATACATCGAAAGCATGCAGGAATCTCTGGTAAAAAGCGGAATGGTACTGAGTATTTTTGGAGATCCAATCCACGCAAAAAACTCCTATTTGTCTGCAGAAATGATGCAGCAGTATAAGCTGCTATTTGATAATGCAGAAAAGGCTGTAATAGCTGATGCAAAATTAGTACAGCGTGTAAGAACCGCACGATTGCCAATCATGTATGCAGAAATTCAGATTGGACGCACCGAAATCGATACAGCTAGAAGCATGTTCCGCAAGGGGATCAATGGCTATATACTTGCAAAACCGGAAATGAAGCTACTGGTTAATCGTTTTGCTGATATATGTAAACTGAATAAAGTAAAGCTGGTACGTGAACGGGCAGGAACTCCCGAGCATTATCGTGCGTCCTACAACCGCATTTTCAGCAATATGGAGGGAATGATTAAGGTAAAATCATTCAGAAAAAAAATTACTCCAATCACCAGTCCGAACCCAAAATCAAAAGGACTTGAAAGCCTTACCGACGGAGTTTTTGCTTCGTATGAATCGTGGCAGGAAGCTGATCAGAACTGGGTTTATTATACCGGACAGCATATGGATTTTATTCTCGATCTGGGATCAGTAATGCCTATAACTTCGGTCAATATGGATTTCCTTAACCCGCAAGCACAACCCGACTGGCATTTGTTTGCGCTTCCTAAACATGTAAGCTATTCCATATCAGCTGATGGAAACAATTACTCTGAGCCGGTAATGATCATCAATGATAACAACCCAAATCCGCTTGAAAACCCAGAGATCATCAAAATTTCTATCCTGCCTTTTCAAGCAATTATGAAGCCTGGAACAAAGGCTCGATACATCAAAGTTCATGCAGAAAGCTTATTAAAAACTCCTGCATGGCATATCCGATCAGGGCAAGATATTTCTATTTATTGTGATGAGATTGTAGTGAAATAATTGATTGAAAAAGGTAGGGCCCCACGGCTATGAGCGGAAGTAGTTTTATAAAAGGCTGGTAGCTAAATCCAGGTACAGGAAAATTTATATCAATCTCAAACAAATCGTCCATTCACTGAACCTCCGTTCACTCCTCTTCCGCATTGTCCCGTCCCGATAGCTATCGGGAGCTATCGGGAGTGTGCGGCAATTTGTATCGTCCTAAAAAAAGTTTACAGTTTTTGATTTAATCCTGCAATGCGTTTACAGGTTCTTTTTTATCCTGTAATAGGTTTACAATCTTACTGTTTTTGTTATAATAGTTTTTCCATAATTTCTCCACATTTATCTCTTTTGAATGT
>CANKAT010000074.1 GCA_947479815.1 Sphingobacteriaceae bacterium | reverse complement strand
GCAGGGTTTTACTTTGCCCTGAATACTGTTGAATGGTTATGGATAATTGCAGCAACCGCTGTGGTATTTATTGCCGAGCTTTTTAATACGGCCATAGAAACCTTAGTGAATTTGGTTTCGCCAGATTTTAACCCCAAGGCGGGTCTTATCAAGGATATTTCAGCAGCAGCAGTTCTGATTGCTGCATTCATGGCTCTGATAATTGGATTTTTGATATTTTTACCAAAGATCATCGATGCTATATAAGACCAGGGGTATAGTTTTAAAAATTACTGATTACTCTGAAAGCAGTGTGGTTGTGCAGGTTTTTACTGAAACATTCGGTCTGCAGTCGTACCTGATTAACGGAATCAAGAGGCCCAAATCAAAAATCAGGCTAAATAGCTTGCAGCCTTTGCATTTGCTGGATATGGTGGTGTATCATAAAACATCTGGGAATATTCAGCGCGTTTCGGAGCTCAGGCATCAGCCGGTATTTTTAAGCATACCTTATGACATTGTAAAAAGTTCAATCACGATGTTTTTGAATGAGGTTCTTTACAAATCATTGAAGCAGCATGAGGCCGATGAGGTTTTGTTTGAATTTTTGTTTCATGCCATCGAGATACTCGATAGTATCAGTAATGGATTAGCAAATTTCCATCTTTATTTTTTATTACGCTTGACTCGCTTTTTGGGGTTTTATCCGGATATGACCTTGGCCGATACAGGCACTTATTTCGATCTTAGAGATGGGGGATATACTAGAATGCAGCCACCGCATCCCCAAATTTTGGAACCTCAATTTGCAGCCGTGTGGACAAGTATTCTGAATTCAAATTTTGATGATCTGGATAATTTAAAGATTTCATCTTCAGACAGAAAATTCTTGCTCGAGAAAATTCTGGATTATTACCGGAACCATATTGAAGGGTTTGGTCAGATTAGGTCGCATGAGGTATTGGAGGAGGTGTTGAGTTAGTAGAGAGAGAGGACTGGTTCTGGGAGCTGGGGAATAAAAAAAGGGGGTATACGTTTAAATAATCTAAGATGATTCTAACTTACTAGTTTATAGCTAATTAAATATATTTTGAAATTAATTTTGTGAAAGTAAACGATACGTCTATATTTGCACTCCCAATCAGGGAGATTAGCTCAGCTGGTTCAGAGCACCTGCCTTACAAGCAGGGGGTCACTGGTTCGAACCCAGTATCTCCCACGAATCCCGAAAGAAATTTCGGGATTTTTTTATTTAAAGGTATTACGCTTGATTTTTGGAGGATTATGGAAGAGTTACTAATGCTGGTTCAGAGCATCCCGACTAACAGTCGGGAGGGTCAAGGTTCGAACCCAGTATCTCCCACGAAAAGCCGAAATTTCTTTCGGGCTTTTTTTATTTAGAGAAATGCATCTTGTTTACATCCTTTTTTCTAAAATCAGAAATTCATATGCTATCGGTTTTACCTCCAATATAACCTACCTTTAGAGAAACATACTATCAATCATTCAGGCTTCAAGAGTAAAATAGTTGCCTGGGTATTAATATTTCACTAATCTTTTCATACAAGCTATTATCCCCAAAATAAATATGAAAAAATTATGCCTAATACTGTTCCTGCTTTTATTCAGTATTTGTTCTTTTGCCCAGAGCCGTTACATTTCAACTACCACAAAAAAGATAGTTTATGCCAGAGATGGAGGTTCATGTCGTTGCTGTGGAAGTTCCTTAAACTTAGAATATGATCATATTACCCCATTTTCTTGCGGTGGGCTTAATGATGTTTCAAATATTCAGTTGCTTTGCAAAAGATGCAATCGAAGTAAATCAAATAGTTGTACTTGCAAAATACATAATAGAATTGTGGGTATTAATTGTTGTGATAGAGGCGTAACTAGAACTGGATCATCTGCATCAACAAGGAGGAAATCAACAAGCACTTCCACACAATGTACTGGAACAACAAAAAAAGGATTGCGATGTAGAAATAGAACAAGCAGTGCTAATGGCCGATGTTATTTACATGAATAGTTTATAAACCAATTTTTAAAGAATAGATATGGATTTATTGTTTGCAATAGACATTGATAAAGAAGAAATTATAGTTTCAGAATCTCCTAAGGGCACTAATCGTATTGATTTTGTTGAACGAATAAAACGGCAAGAAAATGACATGCTATTCCATGCTGTACTAACTTTAACAAGCATTTCGAAATCACCTGATTTTGATGTTAAGATTTTTAAAGCCATGGATAAAGTTTGCCAAATGCTTTATATCAAACATAAAGGGAATTAATTACCCATTTATTTAAGGGCAAATGTTTTCTTTGTTAGATCCTACTGCTTGCTGTTTTAGCCAATCTTTAATAAGACAGATTGTGCTGGTCATGCTAGCTTGAGAACACCTGCTAAAGCAATGAATGCTAATTTTCTTCACTTTACTTATGCCCTCTGTCAATCGATTATCTTAGCTTTGAAAAAACAAACAGATTATGTCAAAGACAAAACTTACCATTAACAATAACGGTTCTGTAAAGATAGAGGGCGATTTTGAGATCGTAGACAGGAACGGAAACGCATACGGACTTCAGGGAAGAACCATACTTTCAATTTGCCGCTGCGGGTTATCAAAGAATAAGCCATTTTGTGATGGCGCTCATAATGGTCACTTTGAGCATGAAGCAATCGCATTTGATCTTCCTCCAAAGAAAGTTTAATACGCTAGACCCTATATTATAGCATATTAACATTTGATTGTATATTCGCTTTCTATACTAATACCTTAACTATGTCTGCTGAAGTAAATATTCCCCGCCTTGATTTATACGATTATATCAAGGGCAACGCTGAACAGAAAAAGAGATTCTCTGATGATATTGGCAGAGCGTTTAATGAAACAGGTTTTGTAACCATTGCCAATCATGGAATGACTAGAGAGCTCATGGATGAGCTTTATGCTGAGGTGAAGCGGTTTTTTAGCATGACTGAAGAGCAAAAACTAAAATACGAAATAGCCGGTCTTGCCGGTCAGCGTGGTTATACAAGTAAGGGAAGAGAGAAGGCAAAAGATTCTAAAACTCCTGATCTAAAAGAATTCTGGCAAAGCGGACAAGTAGTTACTGACGGTGATCCAATAAAAAGCGAGTACCCTGATAATGTGTTGGTAGATGAGTTGCCAGCATTCAATCAAATAACCCGCGAAGTTTATCAGCGTTTAGAGGATGCGGGCAAACATTTATTGCATGCTATTTCAATTTATCTTGATCTTCCAGAAAACTATTTCGATGATAAAGTACACAACGGTAATTCTATTTTACGGGCCATACATTATTTCCCGATTGTAGATCCAGATAGCCTGCCTGATGATGCCGTTCGTGCAGGTGCACATGAAGATATCAACCTCATTACCCTGTTGATTGGTGCTAGTGCCGACGGACTCGAAGTTTTAACACGCGAAGGCAAATGGTATGCAGTTAAACCGAACGCAGAAGATATTGTTGTGAATGTGGGCGATATGCTGCAACGTTTAACCAATAATAAACTTAAATCTACTACACATCGAGTGGTAAACCCACCTCGTGAACTCATGAAACATTCCCGCTTCTCTGTTCCATTCTTTTTGCATCCTAAAGGTGAAATGGATCTAACTACTTTAGCTTCATGTATTGACGAAAAGCACCCTAAATCCTATACAAACATCACTGCAGGTGAATATCTGGATGAACGGTTAAGGGAAATTGGATTGAAAATGTAAAAAGTAGGAGTGCTTGGTGAACAACACTTAGTACAGGAAAATTTGACATTACTGCTTTTAGGCATGAGATTTCTCCACCTCTGATTAACCTCTTTAAATTAGAAAATAGCACAGGTGTTCGAAATGACGTAAAAAGGGTCGTCATTTCGAGGGAGGCACGACAGAGAAATCTGTTGATATGAATACTTCTTTTACTTAATTAGTAACATTTAGTGATGGGAATTCTCCACCTCTAAAAGGTACTTTTCAATTAAAAATTTTAACGGGTGATCGAAAAGACGAAGATTTATTTGAAATGAAAATTCTTTTTTGGACAAGTTCGAAATGCCGAAATGAAAAAATCATCATTTCATCATTTCAGCCTTAATACTCTGCTCCAATTCAACCGGGCGCTGAGTACCAATAATATAAAGTAAACCATCTCTGTCGGTAAGCTTTACGGCATCTTTGCCATCGGCATAGAAACGAACAGTGCCTTTTTGGTGAAGGTTGTAAACTGGATTATTGATTATAAATGAACTGTATGGAGTGCGTTCAACCTTAACAATGCTATTCAAATCAATCTTGACCATTTTTGTGGTCCATAAACCATCTAAAACAATGCTTTTATTATTAACTGTGGTTTTATAATGTAGCAGGAACATCATGATTACTGATGTTACAAGGATACCGCATCCAACAACCAGGAACAACTCTGTATTCTGCTCACTTCGTTCCGTAATATAATAAGCTGCAAAACAGAATAATGCAAGTACCAAGCGGATACTGATACGGCCATGATCGCGGCCTAGGTATTGTTTTTCTAAAAAAGCTGGTTCAATTTCTTGCATATCATAAGGATTGCTCTAAGATAAATACTTTTTTTGTGTTCGGACTAATTTTATAGCGTTCGCTGATACGGAATCCTACGATCCAAACGATATCTCCGTTGCCATTTTCAAGTATTCCGATATCTTTCTTATGGTTCAGCCTAATCTTTTGCGCTATAAAAAAGTCGCTCAGTTTCTTCTTGCTTTTTAAGCCCAATGGCTGGAATTGATCTCCATTCTTCCAGGGTCTTAACTTCATTGGAAATTGAAGTAGATCATAGTCTAACTGTGCCATTGTTCCATCTTTGCTTAGTTGAAATTCATTAATTGATTTTACCTGGCTAATGAATTTCTGCCTGTTCCAGATACATTCTTTAAGTTCTTTACTTAGGTAGATATCTTCAGGAGTGCTTTGATGTATTTGGCAGAGTATCAGGCGATCACGATCCAAGATTAATTGATGCGATACTGATCTAAATACCTTACCAGGAGCGCCTCCCCAGGCTTTAGTCAAATCATTTAATACGGTTTCAGTAAATCCAAATGGGTGAAACAGTTCATACAAGAGCGTATTTAAGGGAATTAAATTCTTTAATGCTTGTAGGTCTATCTCAAATTCATGATCGTCCAGTTTTTTGAAGAGCTGCTCTCGGAGTTCATTAACACGCTGTTGCAGCAGAATTTCAAGTTCTGCAAAACGTTTTCTATTGGCTTCAAATGTTTGTTCGAGACTTGGGTTAAGCTCCTTTAAAACAGGAATTACTTCCAGCCTGATTTTGTTCCGTGCATATTTAACCGATACATTTGAACTATCTTCGCGGTAGTCAAATGGAGGTATTTGATCAATTTCTTCCCTGCTTAAAAACAGAAGTGGTCTGATCAGTTTGTCCTTTTTTGCTAATATCCCATGTAAACCTGCAATACCTGTGCCGCGGGTAAGATTCAAGAGCATGGTTTCAATTACATCATTCTGGTGATGAGCAAGTGCAATATAGTGGTAGCCAAACTCCTTTCTAATCTTTTCTAGCCATTGGTAGCGAAGGTCTCTTGCAGCCATTTGAATAGAGATATGATTTTCTTTGGCATATTCTGCAGTTTCAAATCTGGCAACAAAAAATTTGACCCCAAGTTCTGAGGCAAGTTGCGATGTAAATTGCTCATCCCGATCGGCTTCTTCATCCCTCAATTGAAAATTACAGTGCGCAATACCGAAATTATATCCAGCTAATTTAAACAGCCTGGCCATCAGTACAGAGTCGCGACCACCGCTTACAGCTAGCAATACACACTCTTTTTCCTGAAAAAGGGTATGCTCTTTGATAAAAGTTTGTAGGCGGTTTAGGGCTATCATGATGGTAAAATTATTTAATTAAAAATCCTTAGCCAAAAAACTATTTTTGCATGGTGAGAATATTCCTTTTTTCAGTTCTACTTACATTAGTGTCGATCGCGGCTTTTTCACAGGGGCGACAGATCGAGATCAGGTCTTCTGAGTTGATCAAGGGCTTTCAGGCTTCGGGTTTTGCCAGGATAATTCGCCCGGTTTTTGCTCAAGAAGGCTCAACTCTTGCTGCAGATAGTGCTGATTTTAATCAGGCAGCCAATACCTTTAATGCTTTTGGACATGTTGTAATTACTCAGCCTTCAGGCACCACCATTTATTCTGATCTTTTAAACTATGATGGAAATACCAAACTTGCAATTTTAACGAACAATGTAAGGTTAATTGATGGAGATGCTACATTAACCACCAATAATTTAACCTATAATATGAATACCCGCATTGGTATCTATACAGGAGGTGGGAAAATCGTGAACGGAAAAAATGTGCTGACCAGTAAGAATGGTTATTATTTTGCCGCTACCCGCGATGCTTATTTCAGAAATAATGTGATTCTTACTACACCCGATGCCCTCATTAAAAACGATACCTTGCGCTATAATTCAAATTCGAAAATTGCTTATTTCTACGGCCCAACCCATATTTACGGAAAAGATGATACGCTGTATACCGAGAATGGAACGTATAATACAAACAACGATCAGGCCCGCTTTGGGAAGAATAATTTATATACCCAGGGAAGTAAATCTTTGACAGGAGATAGCCTATTTTATGATCGTAAGGCTGGATATGGAAAGGCTATGGGGCATATTACCTTTATTGATACTGCCGAAAAAGCAATCTTGAAAGGGGGGCTTGGTGAATACAAAAAAGGGGATGAGAGCATTCTGGTTACCAAAAATCCATACGTTGTTATTATCTCTGAAACTGATTCTTCGAAGGTGGATTCAATCTGGATGACCGCAGATACACTTTTGAGTAAGGTGGTATTTGCCAGAGATCTTATTCCATATAAACAGGATGAGATTATTCCAGATGACCAGATTTCAACAAAGGAAACTCCAGAAATAAATACTCAGGATGCGATCAAGCCTGTAATGGCAGATCAAAAGAATAATAGCCCTGCGTTAAGGAAAGGTTCAAAAAAACCTGAAATGGATGTTGCGGCAGATAGAGCTGAAATCCCTGCGGAAGTGAAAATACCACCCCCTGTAAAGATACCACCCCCTAAACTTGAAAAGAAGAAAGAAAAATCTGTAAAGGATTCTTTGAATAAAAAAGCCTTGTCTGACACTGCAAAAGTGATTTCTTCAATTAAGGATACGGTCAGTTTAGATACCACACGTACCCGAATGATCATGGCTTATCATCATGCCAAAATATTCAAGTCTGATTTGCAGGCAAGGGCAGATTCTATGTTTTTTAGCTACTCTGATTCTACAGTTAGATGTTATGTTAACCCAATGGTTTGGGCACAGGGATCTCAGCTTTCAGGCGATACAATATACCTTCAAATGAAGAATAAGAAGCTCGATAATATGTTATTGCACCATAATAGTTTCATTGTTAATACCGAAGATGCAGATTCAACTAATTTTAATCAGATCAAGGGGAAGGTAATTACTGGTTATTTTAAGGATAATAAGCTGAATAATATGTTTGTGGATGGCAATGCAGAAAGTGTGTATTATTTGAAGGAGGATTCAACCTACAGCGGATTGAATCACATGGTCAGCAGCCGTTTAAGGATCCTGCTCAAGGATAACAAGCTAAACAATATCAGTGCCATTCGGACTATTGAAGCATCGATTACTCCGATGGAGGATCTGCAGGAAGAGGACAGAGTTTTAAAAGGCTTTATTTGGAAACCCCGAGACCGTCCCAAATCAAAGGAGCAGATCATTCCTCAACTTGCCAAGGCCGAGCAAAAGCCTGATGCGGCAAAGAAATCAGATAAAAAAAGTACTACGGTAAAGAGTGCTCCTTCAAAAAATACGCCCTCTAAGACGAATCCTACAAAAAGAACGGAGCCAAATGCACCCGTAAAAGCACCTGCTAACCTGGTACCCAAAACATCAGGGAAAACGGCACCTAAGAATATTCAGAATTAAGAAATCTGATTAGCTTCTCCATGGCTTTTGCCCGGTGACTGATTCTATTTTTCTCGTCGGCAGACATTTCTGCAAAGCTGATATCATACCCTTCTGGAACAAATATAGGGTCATACCCAAAACCCTTGCTTCCTGATCGCTGTTGGCTGATCACACCTTCAATACTCCCTTCAAAGAGATGCTCTCTGCCTCCTTTAATCAGTGATATCACTGTTTTGAATCGGGCTCTACGGTCTGTTTTTCCAGTTAAACGCTCCAAAACGAGGCTCATATTATCCTCAAAATCTCGACTTCCAGAATAATGCGCTGAATTTACACCTGGCTCAGCACCTAATGCATCTATTTCAAGACCTGAATCATCTGCAAAGCAATCCAAATGGAATTGGTCAAAAACATATCGACTTTTCTGACCTGCATTTTCGGCAAAGGTATCTCCTGTTTCAGGGATTTCGTCAAGGCATCCTATATCATTCAGGCTTTTAAGAATGATATTGCTCCCGATCATTGCCTGAACTTCGTCAACCTTGTGCTGGTTATTACTCGCAAAAACAAGTTCCACCTTAAAATTCCTTCATTATTGCCCAGAAATCTTTTTTCTTAGTCACATCATTGATCATCTCATCGATACTGAAGGTGCTAAAAAGCTTGACATTGGCATGGGTTTCTACTTTATTTGAACTGATATTAGGAAGTTCGATTTTTTGAGGGTTGATTCCAAAAAGCACCATCTTACTGCAGCTGAAAAACTCCTTCAGTTCGGTAATGTTTGTTCCAGGGAATTGATCTAAATTTAAAATGGCAAGGTCTCTTAGCTCTAGCCCTTTTGCAGACATGATTTTGAGGAGCGTTTCTTTGTGTAGGCTATTGATTTCTCTGTTTTTATCATCATCAATCAGGATCAGGAAATACTTGTTGTTTTCGCCGAGATACAAAAACTCTTTTGGCTTTTTTATTACTGCAGAATCTGGAACCGGTATTGCGACCGGCATCTCGGGCATTGCAGTTTTTTCTGTTATAAAAACCTGTTCAGAGACTATCGGTTTTTCAATCTTGATCTCATTTTCAGCAGACACTGGCTGTTGATCAACAATATAAATATCCTCGGTCATAAAAAGCCTGAGCGCATTAGGTTCATTGGTATGCAGGGTAGACATGAATTAGATTTTTTAACCTTTTTTTTGATACAAACTTAATAAAGCATCTGTTAAAATTAGTTAAATGGGTGCAGCTTCTTTTTCAAAAGCTTAACTTAGCCTCCTGATTGGAGCATTAAATTTTAAATAATGCTTGTATTGAATATTTAATAATGGTTTTGTTGATATAAAGATGTCAATTATCTTGATTTTTCCTTAAATTAACTCCTATTCATTTAAATAATTGAATTGTGAATTATAACTGATAATTTTGAAAATTCAGTTAATTTTAAAGCTCTATTAGGGGCTTATGTTTTTTATAGTCAATACACTAAATTTTGCAGGTTTTATACTGCTTGAAATAAGAGAAATACAAAAAATGAAAAAGACCTTAGGGATATTAACCGGATTATTATTTTTTACCCTTGTCCAGGTAAATGCACAAACAAAATCTAAATCCCTTGACAAAGTAGCAGCGGTTGTTGGAAGCTCTATCATTTTGCAATCAGAAATTGAAATGCAATACTCGCAGTATCTGGCTCAGGGAAACCCTGCCGATCCGTCTATTCGATGCAATATTTTGCAAAGTCAGCTTTCGCAGAAGATTCTTGGACAGCAGGCAATTATTGACTCTGTTACGGTTACCGATGATCAGGTTGATAGTGAGATTGAAAGACGTTTACGCGCCATGACCGGAAGGGCAGGAGGACAGGATCGTCTGGAAACCTTCCTTGGCCGTTCATTGATCCAATACAAAGATGAGATTAGACCTGATATCAAGGAGATGCTAGTTGCTCAAAAAATGCAAGCTAAAATCACTGAAAATATTGCAGTTACTCCGCTTGAAATTAAGCGATATTTTGAAGCTATCCCAAAAGATAGTTTGCCTTTTTTTAATACTGAAGTAGAAATTGCAGAGATCATAGCTTATCCAAAGCTTAACAAGGAAGAAAAGGAAATCTTTCATGATAAGGCTGAAGTACTGAGGTTGAGAATAAAAGGAGGTGAAGATTTTGCAACTCTTGCAAGCTTATATTCGCAAGATCCGGGTTCAGCACGTGAAGGTGGTGACCTTGGTTTTATGGACAGAAGCAGTCTGGTTAAAGAATTTGCAGCTACAGCCTTTAAACTTAAGCAGGGCGAGTTGTCATCTGTGATTGAAACTGAATTTGGATTTCACGTTTTACAGGTTATGGAACGACGCGGTGAGCAGGTTAATGTAAGACATATCCTGATTAAAACAGAACCCACACCGGCAAGTCTGGATCGTGCAAAGGCACATATTGATAGTGTTCATGCAGTATTGGCAGCTAAAAAAATGGATTTTGGGGCAGCAGCCTCTCTCTATTCTGATAATAATGAAACCAAGTATAATGGTGGAATGATGCTAAATTCTGAGAATGTTCAGAGTCGTACAACCTTTATTCCAACTGATAAACTGGATCCACAGATTTTTTTAACGGTTGATACAATGAAGGTTGGAAGTATTTCTAAACCATCTCTGTTTACAGCCCCTGACGGAAAAAAAGGCTATCGTATACTGAGCCTTAAATCAAAGACCGGTCCACATCAGGCAAGCCTTGCTCAGGATTTTCCAAAAATCAAAGAAGTAGCTTTTGAGGATAAGAATAACCGTACGATTAGTGAGTGGTTTGAAAAACGCAGAAAGATCACTTTCATCAAAATAGACGCAGAATTTCAGACATGCCCTGAGTTGGCTGGCTGGACCACTGCAAAAAATTAAGAAATGAATAGCTATAGTTCTGATGTAGAAGCCGTAGATGCATTGCACCTGTCATATAATAAGATCAGGGAAGAAATTGCACAGGTTATTGTGGGTCAGGATGAAGTGGTAAAATCAGTGCTTATTTCTATATTCAGTAATGGACATTGTTTATTAGTTGGTGTTCCGGGACTTGCAAAGACTCTTCTTGTTCAAACTGTTGCAGAGGTTCTTGATCTGAGCTATAATAGGATACAGTTTACACCCGATTTAATGCCCTCTGATATTTTAGGAGCAGAGATCTTGGGCGAAGATCGTACGTTTAAATTTATACGCGGACCGATCTTCTCAAATATTATTCTAGCCGATGAGATCAATAGAACTCCACCAAAAACCCAAGCGGCCTTGCTGGAGGCTATGCAGGAAAAAGTTGTAACCGTTGGTGGTTATACACATAAGCTGCCTCAACCATTTTTTGTGTTGGCTACGCAAAATCCTATTGAACAGGAAGGTACTTATCCCTTGCCTGAAGCACAGCTAGACCGTTTTATGTTTAATGTTTTTCTTACCTATCCATCTTTTGAAGAAGAACTTCAGGTAGTTAGGAATACCACAGCAAATCGTAAAGTAGAACTAAAAAAAATACTGAATGCTGCCGAGATTAGTTTCTTTCAGCAGTTAGTTAGAACTATTCCTATTGCAGATAATGTACTTGAATATGCGGTATCAATTGCCGCGAAAACTCGTCCCGGTACTACTACTGCCACTGATGAGGTAAATAAATTCTTAAGCTGGGGCGCAGGACCGAGGGCATCTCAGTTTTTAGTGCTGGGCGCAAAATGCCATGCAGCCATTTCTGGTAAATATTCTCCTGATCAGGAAGATGTCAGGGCGGTTGCAGAATCTATCCTCAGGCACCGTATTGTTCGAAATTATAAAGCTGAAGCCGAAGGTGTTAGTACAGAAATGATCATCAGCAATTTACTTTAATTTATACCCCCATTAAAAAAACTACCCCCTTTAATTCTCCCGCTCCAATAAAGTTCTTTGGACCAGCGGTGCATAGGTTATTTGGTATCCATAAAAAATCAGTATTGAAGGGATGTATCGTCCAAAAAAAGAGTTTAAAGGTTTTGGTTTAATGATGAGCTCAAGACTTATTCCAGGTAGTACCTTCTTTATTGTCTTTTAGTTGAATACCTAAAGAATTTAAGCCAATTCTGATCTTATCAGAGGTAGCATAATCTTTATTTGTTTTTGCTTCGGTACGTAATCCGATGATGAAATCAAGTAGCTTACCCATATCATCGGTTTGGTTACTTTCTTCTTTAAGTCCCAATACTTCAAAAACGAAATCATTCATCAGCTTTTTCAGATTATCAATATCTGCCTTTGTTGCTGCAGTTTTACCATCATAAATACTATTGATGAGGTGAACGGCTTCGAATAGTTCGGCAATAAGCACAGGACTGTTAAAATCATCGTTCATAGCTGCATAGCATCTGTCTGAGAGGCTTTTCAGATCGATAGTTGATTGCTCTGCAGGGCTTAACTTTTCAAGCAATACGTAGGCATTCATAAGTCGCTTAAAGCCCTTGTCAGATGCTTCTAATGCCTCATTAGAAAAATCTAAGGTGCTTCTGTAATGTGCTTGCAGCATAAAGAACCGTACAGACATTGGAGAAAAGCCACGTGATAGTAGTTCATGCTCTCCTGTAAATAGTTCGTAAGGTAAAAAACCATTGCCTTTTGATTTTGACATCCTTGTGCCATTTACTGTAAGCATATTGGTATGTATCCAGTATTTAGCCGGAGTAATGTGATTGCAGGCTTGCGATTGAGCGATCTCATTGGTATGATGTGTTGCTGCAAGATCCATACCCCCTCCATGGATATCGAAATTATCACCAAGGTATTTACTGCTCATTGCAGAGCATTCAATATGCCAGCCAGGAAAACCTACACCCCATGGTGATGGCCAGCGCATAATGTGCTCAGGCTTTGCTTTAATCCAAAGTGCAAAATCAAGACGTCCTCGTTTTTCATTTTGTCCGCCAAGCTCTCTGGTATTT